>CANISK010000007.1 GCA_947470205.1 Neisseriaceae bacterium
TTTATACTTATTATCAATTTCTAATCCATTTGCTATTATATCTACTATTAATTTAAGTAGTTTTAAATCTTTGTTTTGTTTTTTAATTTTCTTTAGATCTTTTTTAAATTGACTTGATGTTCTAATATTCAATATTTTCATAGATTATCTATCATTTTGTTAAATTCCTCAAGGTTCATTTCAGTGCCCCCACCATTTTCAAGTTCTTCCATTGCAGCTATTGTTTTTTGGTTTGGAATTTTTAGTTCTAATGGAAATGATTGAGTGAGGCATATTTGTTTTAACAACATTCTAACAGCATCCCCTGTTTTTATTCCCAATTTTTTTAATACTTGCTCGGATTCTTCTCTCAAATTGTGTTCTATTCTAATGTTTAATTGTTCTGTTAAATGCATTTTACAATCCTTTATAAAATCTTACACTAATATTGTATAGCATATTATAGCAAAAAATCAAGTTTATAATTCATTATTATGTAAATAATAGAGAATTGGCAATAATTTAACAACAAAAAACCCGTTGTTGAATGAATCGAAAAATAAGTATTTTCAAGCATTTGATCATTAAATTCTGGTATAGTATTGTCATAATAAAGATACATATAGGATTTTCATAATGAGTAAAGTAATAAGAGATTGGTCAGCATATAATAACAGCTTGGTAAATCGTGGTTATTTAACTATTTTTGTAAGTAAAGACTTTGCAAAGACTTGGTATGTAAAATATGATGGAACTACCATACGGAAATGTGGAGGACAACCAAAATATACTGATGAAGCAATAACTACATTATTATCTTTGAGATTTATATTTAAGCAACCCTTACGAGCAATGGAGGGATTCGCAAAAAGCTTGGTAGCCATGATGAAACTAGAATTAGATGTACCAGATTATTCCACTTTAAGTAATAAACTTAAGAAAATGAAAATCAGATTGCCATTGCTCACCAATAGTAGGATTGGTCATGTGGTAAGCATTGATTCTACTGGACTTAAGATTCATGGACAGGGGGAATGGAATCGTAAAAAACATAGTCAAACAGATAGACGCCAATGGGTTAAGTTACATTTAGCCGTAGATAATGAAAGCATGCAAATCCTTGCGGTAGAGTCTACAGCTGATGATGTCCATGATTGTGAAGTCTTTAATCAATTTATTGATGCATTACCTGATTCCATTGATAAAGTATTAGGTGATGGGGCTTATGATGCTGTTGGTGCATATAAGAAGAGTGATGATAATGGCATCAATTTGGTTGCCCTACCTAGAGATAACGCAGTAGTTGACACCAATAATACTGATTCACATGTCCTTAGGCGAAATGAACATATTGAGAGATACCAAAATAAAGGACTCTATGCTTGGGCTAATAAAAACTCATACTGGGATCGTAATCGAGTGGAAACAACTATGGGTAGATTTAAAACTACGCTCTCTGGAACTTTAGCTTCAAGAAAAGTAGAATCTCAGCAGAATGAAATCATAATAAAATGTGAAATATTGAATAAATTTGCAAGTATTACTATGCCTTTACAGGATAGTGCTGTGTAAATTGGATGGAGTAGGGGTAGTATATCCTGAATTTGGATATCTACCTCTAAAAAATGACGATTCATTCAACAACGGGAAATTCTACCCTATATTTCGCAAGTTATCACGCGCATTTATTTAATTTCAAATCCACTTGTTTTTCCTTAGTAGGCCTTCTAACCTTAACCGAATGCCATTGTCCGGGTTAGAACCACAAAGCACTCCTTGGGTCACTGATAAAATTGATGGTAACTTAAGGTCCTGAAACCCATATAGAGCCACAATCTATAGAATATAATAATTTTTATTATTTACTATCATTATTAAGCTTATAAATTCCATCCAAATTCAAATAACCTTCATTCAAACTCAAATAACCTTCATCCAAACTCAAATCACCTTCATTGAAATTAAAATCACCTTCATTGAAATTAAAATCACCTTCATTGAAATTAAAATCACCTTCATTGAAATTAAAACCAGCAAAAATATCTTGATTCAATACATCACAAGCACCAATAAAATCAGTCCCTACAAATTGTGATGCTTCATTTGTAGGTAAAGGTGGTAATTTGTTAAGCATCTTATTAATTGTATTTTGATATTTTACATAATTATTACTCATATATTGCACTTTATTCTGAAAGTTTAATAAAATGTTTTTGAGCCGGCAAGAGTGATAATCACTAATAATTTGTTGCACATTAAATTCAGATAACTTTTGTTGTCTCTGTTCAGTATTAGTTAAAGATAGCATATGGATTAAAATGATGCTTAAACGATTCCACCCCACACTTATAACATTAATTGCATCAGCAATTTTAGAACCAGCTCCACTAAGCATACTAGAGATACTTTTAGCATCAAACCCTAAGTTGCGTAATCGATTTGCATTATTAACTAATGCATTAATTGCATCACCAATTTTAGAACCAGCTCCACTAAGCATACTAGAGATACTTTTAGCATCAAACCCTAAGTTTTGTAATTGATTTGCATCATTAACTAATGCATTAATTGCATCACCAATTTTAGAACCAGCCCCACTAAGCATACTAGAGATACTTTTAGCATCAAACCCTAAGTTTCGTAATCGATCTGCATTATTAACTAATGCATTAATTGCATCACCAATTTTAGAACCAGCTCCACTAAGCATACTAGAGATACTTTTAGCGTCAAACCCTAAGTTTCGTAATTGAGTTGCATTATTACCTAATGTATTAATTGCATCACCAATTTTAGAACAAACTCCATGTAGCATACTAGAGATATTTTTAACGTTAAACTTCATTGCATCTAGCATCGTAAGTGCGTTTATGATTATATCTTTCTTTGCATCTAGTGTTTTTATAAATTTAGACGATAAATTAGAACTTTTTGCAATTGATGTAAAAAAAGTTTTTGTTATCTGAATTGTTAGTGGTATTTTATTGTTGATTGCTTGAACTATAGAGTTTATACCTGGATTTGTATCATTATTTTGAGGATCAACAGGTTGAGAGTGTTGAGGTATATCAATGAATTGCTGTTCTTGTGGAAAGAATTGATAATTATTATCAAAGGAGTTATTAGAGCTTGATTTAAAATAATTACGTAAGTCTGTTGGGGGTTCTCTCTTGAGTGAGGGTAAGGGTGAATGCGAATTCATGTAAGATCCTTAAAAATGGGCGTATGCCTGTGTTAGTTTTGCATTTTCATAATCAAGGTGTAACTTAGCTAATTTACACCTTGATTATTCAAAAGCTCTAAAATTTAAAACAAAAATGCCAGCACATATAGTAAAATTCGTCTTTTTAAGCTAAAGATTTTGGCTCTATATGGGTTTCAGGGTCTTAAGTTACCATCAATTTTATCAGTGACCCAAGGAGTGCTTTACCTCGTTTTTTAGTATTATGTATAAACTCAAAAAAACCTAAGTATATCGGTAGCTTTTCTTGAAAAATACCCCTATGTGGTCTAAGCCAAGATCGTAATAGTGACCAAAAACCTTCCATTGTATTAACATGGACTTCATGAAATCCATCACCATCTTCATCCCTTGCATATTCACCACTTCCATGATTGACTGTTTTATGCAAATAACCCCATTGCTCTAGTCTAGCGTAAATATCATACTCATCTGTATAAATTAACGTACCAGGAGAACAAGAGCCTCAATTATTGGCTGTATAGTCACCTGTTTAACGTTGGATAACATTCGTATTACAACTTAACCGCCTCTTTGAATAGCTCCAAATATTGGAGGTTTTTCTTTTTCTAAAGTTCCACGCCCACGAGCACCTTTTAGTCTTCTTATTCGCCCCAACCGATCTTTTTTTTAACAGCTTCAGGATTGCCTTTATGTCCAGCAACCACATACATTTCATCAAATTCCACTTCACCTGATAGTTGCACTTCTGGCTTTTTATCAACAATTCCATTGCGTAATATTTCAGCCATATATTGAGCATCATCTTTATTTAGGCTCAACTCTTGAGCTATTTGATTAGTTGATAAATTTAAGCCCAAAAAATATAGAAAAATTATCCAAACTTTCAATGATTGGTGATGCCCAGCAAATACTGTATTTGTTAGATCATCAAAGCGTTTTGTGCATGTCTTGCATTCATAACGTTGTTTATGTACTTCAACTTCGTCTTTACCTCTTTTTATTACATCAATTGATTTGCAATGTGGGCAACACACCTTCTCTGGCCATCTTAATTCGCGGACAGTATTGTAACAACTAGCACTATCAATCAAATTTTGTATTTTAATTTCCATATTCGTGAGCTTTCATGTGTTTTTAAAATAAGACCCATAATATCTCATGAAATGCCTCATTTTGTCAAGACCCTGAAACCCATATAGAGCCTAAATTTTTTGTTGCATCTTAAGTCAACGGATGTCAATTTAGATTTCAACAATCATCATTGTATACTATCTAACACACAAAATAAAAGTGACAAATTTGTGTCATGAGAGAAAAAGCTTGTGACGTGGAAGTTATGATATAATTTTTACAATCTCAAACATATGTTTTAAGGTATATTAGAACAAATGAATGGCTATTATTTTTAGTGGAGCATGAAGTCCGGCTGTTGATATGCCAAAATACTTATGTAAAAAACTGCAATTAGTATATTAATTCAAATATAAAAAATTTCATAAATACAACATGTTATATTATCAATGAAATTAAATAATTATATTTTTGCGTCTAAGGTGGTAGAATTACCACTTTCATGCACCTAGGGAGATGTTACTGTGAGCAATAAATTGTTACAAATATTTCGAATATTGGTATTGATCTGCATAAGTAAATTTATGTATGCGTTAGATGCAAGTGGGATACACATTACCGGTGTGTCTGATATGCTTAGCGATGGCGAGGATTTATTGAAATTTGCTGCCAAATGGGGCGGGATAGCGACTGTTGTGGGTGCAGCTGTGGCACTCGGCTCTGGTAGATTGCATTCTGATATTGCACAAGTGGTATTTAGAATTTTACTGGTGATTGGATTATTAATTGCTGCATTTTCTTATTTTGGGACAAAAATTAATGGATATGCATTTTGATAGTCTGTAAATGTTAAAACAAAACCAGATTCACAAATCACTCCATAAGCCAGTACTATTTTTTGGGTGCGAACGCTTACCTTTCACAGTTTTAACCTTACTTTGTAGTATTGTTATTTTAGAATACCAGTCATTTTTTGCACTTTTTGGGGCTTTTATTTTGTATTTGTTGGGTGTTATGTTTATTAGAAGAGTGAACGGTACGGATGTGCAATTTTTTCATTGTTTATTTCGCTATATTCGCTACTATTCAGATTACTACCCCACCCATGCCTTTTATTCTAGGCGATATAAATCACATCAGATTATTAAATAATTCATATTAGGTACAAAAAAATGCTAGGTACGTTAAAGAAATTTCTAAGTGGGGCTATGTTTCATAGCAAAGAGCTTGGCGTTTCAGATTTATTGCTATATGGCAAAATGGTGGATGACGGCATTATTTTACAGACTGATGGTTCGTTTTTAGCTAGTTTTACTTTTTGTGGGCGAGATCTTGAGACATCTTCAGATGAAGAATTAGACAAGCTATCCAGCCAAATAAATATCGCGTTAAATTTGTGTGGTTCTGGCTGGATGTATCATATAGATACTATTAGATTGCAGGCTCATGGATATATCAATGATAAAGATTGTCATTTTGAACAACCATTAGGCTGGATGATTGATAACGAGAGACGTGAACTTTATAATCACAGCAATGATTATTTTCAAAATAAGTACACCATTAGCTTTACCTATAAACCCAACATTGATATTGCAAATAAAATTGGCATTTTTTTTCGTAGAGAAAAGCCGCAGGATATTGATTTGGGTTATTATCTTAAACAATTTAAAGATAAACTAAATGAGCTATTAGAGTTATTATCTTATAGCATCCAATTAACCATGATGAACCGCCATGAGATTTTATCTTTTATTAGTTATACATTAACTGGTGAGTATGTATTGTTAGATGTGCCATATAAATGTGGTATGTTTTTAAAAGATTTATTGGCAACGAAAGATTTAATAGGCGGTGAAGCGCCAAAAGTCGGAGATAAGTTTTTTCGAGTGATTACTATCATGGGCTTTCCCGCGAGTAGTTATGCCGGTGTATTAGATAAATTAAATTATTTGAAATTTGAATATAGATTTAATACTAGATTTATACCAGTTGATGAGTTTCAAAGTAGAAAGATAATTGATGGTATTGCAAATTTGTGGTATCAAAAGAGAATAAACCCAACTGACACAGTTAAAATGTCTTTAGCGATTAACTCAAATATAAAGGTTAATCAGTATGCTGAACGTCAATATATAGACGCTCAAGATGCTCTTGGTGTGAATGATGAGGGAGAGGTTAAATTTGGTTTTTATACCGCCACCGTGTTGATTTTTAATGAAAATGTAGATATTCTTGAACAACAAGCACAAGGTACACGCAGTATTTTAAGAAATATGGGTTTTCAAAGCCACATAGAACGTCATCATAGTGTTGAGGCTTATTTGGGGTCTATACCGGGATACGCTTACGCAAATATAAGAAAGTGGCTAATTAGCACTCAGAATGTTGCAGATTTGATGCCAAATACATCTTTGTGGTCTGGATTAGATAATAACCCATGTAAACTATATGATAAGAGCTCTCCAGTACTTTTTTATGCAATAACAACAGGTAATACACTGGTGAAGTTATCCTTACACGTCGGGGATAATGGGCATACGCTTATTTTAGGCCCCACTGGCTCTGGCAAATCCACATTGATAAATTTTTTAATTGCGCAACATTTTAGATATAAAAATGCACAAGTTTTTATGTTTGATAAGAACTGTAGTGCATTGCCACTTTGTTGTGGTTTTAATGGGAATTTTTTTAATATTGGAGTTGATGATGAGTGTATTTTTCAGCCTTTAGCAAATTTAGACACCGATGAAGATTTTGAATTTGCAGTATCGTGGCTTGAGGAACTTTGCATACTAAACGGAATGGGGGCTAATTTTAATGATGAACATAGGCGAGCCATTAGAAAGGCGCTCATGTTGATGCAACATGAAACACCAGTAAATAGGAGAACAATTTCATATTTTAGGTATCTGGTACATGATTATGACCAAATGGTGTCAAGTGTTTTGGATGAGTTTAGTAGTGAATTTAGAACGCATGAATCATTCAATCATAAATCTGGTTTTGTGAGTAAATTGTTTGATGGGGTGAATGATAAATTAAACACACAAAACAATAGTTTTTATTTATTTGAGATGAATAAATTAATAGAACTAGGGGACAGAGTTATTATCCCATCACTTAGATATTTGATTTATCAGATAAATAAGAAAGTCTTAGAAAATAAACCCACTTTAATTGTTTTTGATGAAAGTTTTATGTTTTTTCGGCACAATATTTTTCGGGTGAAGATTATCGAATGGATTAAGACGATGCGGAAATTTAATGTAGCGATTATATTTGCAACTCAAGAATTGGAAGATTTATTTAAATATGATGACTTAATTAGTACCTTTAAAAATAATTGTGCAACGAAAATATACCTTCCAAACGTACGTGCAATAAGTGCTGGAATTAGAGAAAAATATCTTGATATGGGGCTTAATGAAAAACAAATTAATTTGTTATCTTCAATGTTAATTGGTGAATATTTCTATGCAAATGAGCTTGGGAATAGAAAATTTACCCTTAACTTAAAACCATCTGATATCGCTTATGCATTTAGCGCTAAAACTAGCAAAAAAGACACCGTAGATGCATTTGAAATGTATAACAAAGATACAAAAAAATTTGTATCTAATTGGTATCAATATGTGCTGACACAAAATAAACAAAATGAATGTAACTAATGAATAAGAAATCAAATCACGCTAGCAACACTTTTTTAAAACACATTGAACAAGATGAATGGAATGATATACAGGCATACCACATTGAACAACAAAATATGTGGAGAAATATTGCATTTATTTCAATATTTGCGTTGATGTTGGTGAGTGTATGTGCTATGTATTTTGTAAATCAGGACAAACACAAAACACTAGTTTTTGAAAAAGATGGCATTGGCAATATTACGTTTCTAGGTATTGCGAATAAGACATTTGATATTGATAATAAAATCATCGCACATCAATTGGCAAATTTTATCATATCTCTAAGGGAAATTCCTAAAGACATATTTTTACGTCGTAGAAATATTGATGTAATTCATAAAATGATTGATGCAAAATTGCAAACCGAGATAGATAAAAATATTATTGACGGATATACTCGTGCAAACGGTAATAATGTTTTTGTTGAGATTAGTAGTATCATACCAATAAATAAGGGTAAATCGTGGATAATTCATTGGTCTGAGATAACCGAAGGAGTGGCTACTACTCATTGGGGTGCCACCTTAACATTTGATAGGTTAGATACCGTATCACCAGATATGCAAATGGTAAACCCAACGGGGATAATTATCACGGACGTGAATGTTAGTGAGGATGTAGTTGACAAATGATGTATAGATTTATTTTGTGTGTATTGCTGTTGTGTATAAGTATATCTTGTGTGTTTGCCAATAACAAATGGGACGATTTGGATGTACCACCATTAGTGGATAAAAATTACACCAACAATGATGTCAAAACTTTAAACAAGTTACAAAGAATTAAACAAACACAAAGACAAAAAGGTGTTGATTATGATGTTGGAATGAGCGCTATTGATGAATCTTTAAAATGGCAAAATGGGAATGCTCCACGTCCAATTTTACAACGAGATGGAGTGGTACGCTTTCCATACGGAGAATATCAGCCAACTGTTACATGTAAACCGTTGAATTTGTGTGATATAGAATTGCAAGCTGGAGAAGAAATACAGGGTATATTAATTGGAGACTCAATTCGTTGGAATGAGGGAGACCAAGGGGTACCTGTGGTGTATTCTGGGGATGCAAGTAAACTTATTCCCCATCTGGTATTAAAACCGAGCCAATCTGGGTTGGAAACAACACTCATGGTGACTACCTCTAAACGTACCTATATGGTTAGACTTCGTTCAGCCAGTATCGGATATGTTGGACGTGCTGGATTTTACTATCCCCATGAGGAGGTTGTAAATTATAAACTCACTGAGGCACAAATTAAACAAAAAAATCTTGATAGTGTTGCCCAAGATGTTATTGATAAAACCCTCATGAAAGGGGATAAATTAAATTATAAATACGTTATGATTGGCAAAGATTATGAATGGAAGCCGCTTAAGGTATTTGATGATGGGGTGAGTGTATTTGTAGAGATGCCAAAAAGTGTCGTGGCCAAAAATTTACCCAGTATTTGTATTTTAAATGGTAATGATAGTGAACACTGCGAACTAGTTAATTTTAGATATATTCATAATTATTATGTGATTGATAAACTTTTTGACCGAATGAAGCTTATGAATGGATTTGATTTTAATGCTGAGACAATTACCATTGCTAGCGATAAGGCAAAAACCAGTAGAAGATTATTTTCAAAATTATTTGGTGGATGATATTATGCGGCGTTTTTTAACGAATGGGGTTAGGGTTATTGGGTTATCACGCGGGAAAATTATTGCTGTGTGTCTTGTGGTGGTGGGGATTGTAATTGGGATGGTAATCACCCAAAATAATAATGCGGAGCCTCAAAATTATACCATTAATGATAAAAAAGATAAGTATATTAACGATAAGCAACATCTGGATGCGAATAATTTATTACTTAAACTAGATGCAATAAATGATAACTCTAAAACAAATAAACCCACAATCACCGCACAAAATAATAGTCAAGATGTTGTGCCAGATATAGTGCCAAATAAAGATGATAAATTAAAAGACGCCCAAACAAATAATATGTACGATAGCCTTAAGGGTAAAAGTCTTATGTATAGTGCAAAACCGACTAAACCGGATGTGAGTAAAGCCACCAACCAAGATGGTTCTGATGTTATAAATGATGATAATAGATTTGAGGTTAAAGCGGGAAGCGTGATCCCATCCACGATGATAAATGGGTTAAATTCTGAATTACCGGGTGTGGTGATTGCAATTGTGAGGGCAAATGTATATGATAGCACTACACGCACCTCATTACTTATACCACAAGGGTCTAGATTAGTTGGTAGCTATGATTCAAATGTAATATATGCACAGGAGCGTGTGGCGGTGGCATGGAATAAATTAATTTATCCTGATGGTAGTTATACTCTTTTAAAGGCTGTACCTGGTACGGATATTGAGGGGTACTCTGGGTTTTATGACCAAGTTGATAACCATTATGTAAGACTTTTTGGGGCAAGTTTCGTGATGGGGGTAATCACTGGGGCTATTCAGTATAGTCAAAATAACACAAATACTGCAACTACCATAGGCAACCCTACAGTTGGGCAGACTATGGCCGGAAGTCTTGGGCAGCAAATGGGACAAACTGGTATGGCGATCACTCAAAAAAATTTAAATGTAGCACCTACTATTGTTATTCGTCCAAATTATCCGTTTAATTTGATTATGACATCGGATTTAAAATTAAAACCATTTGCAAGGATATGATATATATGAGATATGTGGCGTTATTATTGTTGATGTGTAATGTGTCATTTGGAATGGTTGCAGAAGTTGTGGTAGACATAAGAAAAGCCAAGCAAGACATGATAACAATGTCGTCGTATTTCACTAAAATTGGCACTTTTATGAACCAAATTGCAAAAACATCAAATACCAATTCCCAGCTCACCAATATCCGTGAATTAATCAAAACCCAGCAAGATATTATGAATATTTGTGGCAGAAGCTGTTCTAGCAATGACTTAATAACTATAGAAAATTATATTAAGAGCATTAATTCAGGGATTATTACTCGTTTTGATCTATACGCTAATAGTGACAAAGTAAATACCATGGATGATTTGGTGCGTCTACTTGATACACCTCTAACCACTGCTGATATCGGGATATCGTTACAAAAAGCTAACCAAGCTACACTAGAAGAAATCAATGGTACGCTCCAACAAATACAAGTAACCATGCTCTTAAACACGCAAAAGCAACAATCGGAAGAATTGCGCGAGAAAGCAATCGCAGATTCGGTATATGCTGGGTTTGGTAAATCCGGTTTATAAAACATTAAAAAGTGAACATAAATATGCAAGATAATATATGTGTAATGAGCGCTGGTGGCTCTTTTGATAACCTAGTCGGTGAGTTTTATAATATTATGCATGCATATAGTACGCAATCAGTAGATTTGGCAAATAAGATTTTTATGACTTTGTTTGCATTAGAATTTTTTTGGCAACTTACAGTTAAAAAGGTCTTTTCTGGTGATATTGAGAAATTATGGGTATTTTTTTTCACTCGCAGCGCTCTTGGATTGTTGTTTGCAAAATACATTGTTAATATTGATTTCTATCGTGGGATCATTATCTTTTTTGCTGAATCTGGTGCACGTTTGGGTGGGTTTAATGTTCAGTTTCATGAAGGAATGTCGAGCATTTTCTCTGGAATTACCCCTTCTGGTTTGATTGGATATTTTTCTTGTGTTGCCGATGTTATTCACAATGGAGTAGATACCGGTGGGCCGTTTAGTTTTCTGATTGTTAAATTTTTGTTGAGTTTGTCATTATTATTATTTTTCTTGGTAATGATTGCAATCTCTTTTTTCCTGATGGAAGTTTTTGTTAAGACTTATTTTTTATTATATGTAGGGTTTATTTTAACTGGTTTTGCTGGAAGCTCTTGGACTATTAATTATTGGCAACGTTATTTGCAGCAAATATCATCAATGGCATTGCAATTTTTTACTCAGTGTATTTTATTGGGTGTTTTTAAAATTGAATCTGAGGGGTGGATCGGTCTTTTAAATCATGCACATGGCGACTTAATTCAATTATTCGGGGCTTTTATTCACATGCTCGGCATGTCTACCATGTTTTTATTTTTTATACGTACCATGCCGAGTTGGGTGGGAAATACGTTAGCGGGTGAAATTAGATTACAATTAAATGATAAATTATCTGGTGTTGCTGGGTTTATGTCTGGTGGTGGACATGGATAGTAGACATATGGATGCCATTAGACACTTAGAAAAAGATATGGCAGATATTTTATCTGCATTAAATGATAATTTGGTTACTGAGGTTATTTTAAACCCACACAAAAAGAAAGATGGTGGTTATATTGGGCATATTTTGGTGGACAAGCATGGTGTTGGGTTGCATAATTTATTAAACACAAATGGTGATATAGTTACAATGACGGCAACCAAAGCCGAAACCATTATGAGCGTTCTTGCTAGTATCACAGGCAAGTTTATCCATAATCGTAACCCATATTTAGAGTGCCAAATACCCAAATATGGTCATAGATTTACTGGTGTTATTCATCCGGTGACTAATTTCCCCGCATTTTGCATTCGTAAACACATTACTCAAACACTCACCCTGGATGACTTTGTATCCCAAGGAGTATTAAGTCCAACTAGTCGAGATACTATTTGCTCTTGGGTTAAGCGCAAATTTAATATTTTAATCACCGGTGGGACTGGATCAGGCAAGACCACTCTTGCAAATTCGATTTTAAATGAGATTGTAAACCAATACCCATTAGTTAGAATGCTTGTTATTGAGGATGTACCAGAGTTAAAATTTAACACCGAGCGTTCTATTGGCTTTACTACTAATGAATTTTTTTCAATGTATACAGCGCTTCGAACCACTCTAAGATTTAGACCGGATAGGATAATTATGGGGGAGATTAGAGGAGCTGAGGCATATACATTACTAAAAGCCTGGAATACTGGGCACCCAGGTGGAGTGGCTACCATTCATGCCAATGGAGTAAATGAGGCATTGTATAGATTTGAGGGGTGCATTAAAGACAATCCAGATGGGGTGATAAATAGACATGAAATTGGCTTTACCATTAATGGAATTATTTCTATTCAAAATATTACCTGCAAAGAAAATGTGAATAATGAGATGGTAAACGTAGTAAGAAGAAAGGTGACTGCATTGAGACAGATTGTACAATATGATGATGCACGAGACATATATCAAGATATTGTTTTTGACAAAATGGATGAGGTATTTGACTAGATGATGTCAATACTACAAATAGATACCATGATTGATAAATGTAGTTATAAAGTATCTATTCAAACAATGAGAGCGATTATAAAAACTGAAAGTGATTATAATCCACTTGCAATCAATCTCAACGGTGGGTTTAAGTTGAAACATCAGCCACAAAACTATCTTCAGGCGATAAATTGGGTGAATTATTTAGAATATCATCACTATAATATTGATATTGGTCTTGCGCAGGTGAATATCAAAAATGCACACAAATTTGGCTTTAAGGCACGTGATATGTTAGATGCTTGTACCAATATTAAACTAGCTAGTGTATTGTTGCATGATAGCTATGTGCGAGTGTATAACCCACATGAAGATAAACAAGTCTCATTGTATAAGGCGCTAAGTGAGTATAATACAGGAAATTACTACGCAGGCATTCGTAATGGATATGTAAATAAAATCATCCATCATGTTAGCATAAAATAGTGTGAAATTGAGAAAAAAAATAATTTATGGGGGTGTGATAATATATATTCTCTTGTGTGGTGTGGTTGGTAAATTTATTTGTATCAATACCACCAAATCTGAACCACTTGGGGTATATGTGAAATATGCTACTAATGTTTATCACGTGGGGGACTTGGTATTATTGTGTGTTGCCGATATTAAATATATACAAGTTATGAAAAAACTTGGTTTACCATTGGTTTATGATGAATGTGTTGATAATACACCATTTTTATTAAAACAGATTGTGGCGATGAAACACGATATCGTGGATATTAATACCAATGGTGTTGCTATAAATGGAATATATTATAAAAATTCCCAACCATTATTAATTTACAATAATGTGGAATTGTTGCCTCAAATACACACACATTTTAAACTTAAACCAAATCAATTTATAGCGCTTGGAGCAACCCCACACTCATATGATTCGAGATATTTTGGCGTGGTTGATATCAATCATATTAAATATAAAGTAAAACCACTTATCACTTTTTAATTTTATTAATTTTTAGGAGGAAGAATATGAAAAAAATTATTGTAACAGGAAACCTTGGGCGCGATCCAGAAAGACGCACAGACCAAAGTGGCAATCAGTTTGCAACATTCTCTGTGGCGGTATCTGTGGGGACTAAACAATCTCCAAAGACCGACTGGGTAGATGTGTCTTGTGGAGGTAAGTTAGTAGACTTAGTGTGTACTTATCTGAAAAAGGGATCCAAAGTTCTTGTAACTGGATTTCCAACTGTGAATTCATATATCAATAAAGAAAATTTAGCAGTAGGCACATTACGCGTGTATGCTGATGATATTGAATTTTTAAGTCCAAAAACTGAAGGTGAGCAATCTCAAATGCAAGATGGACATTTTGAAAATGATGTGCATAAGCTACCAGCAGCAAATACGGGCACAGCGACGCTAGAGAGTGACCAAATTCCATTTTAATCACATATTGAGATATTCTCATTTAGCAATACATATCCCTATTTACTATGTAAAATATGAGGATATGTATTGATTAGACTTCTTGCATAACCTATAAAAGTGCCAATTTATGTCATTCCCGCGCAGGCGGGAATCCATTCAATGTAGATAGTCACCTTTTAAAATGAATGTTGGATGTTGTAAAACTGGATTCCCGACGACTTAGGGAATGACAACATTTATTGATTTCTTAGTCAAATTTGAGGTTATAAAATTGACTAATAATATCGTGACTATAAATAAATTAAGAAAATTTAACCCCAACGTATGTAAACATAAAACTGACTATTGAGGATTTAACCATGAACATCACTAAAATTGAACAAAATTTACAAGAGTTAGTATGTAATTTTAAAATAGAGTTTCAGGATACTTTTATTTATGATCTCCTGTTAGCGTATGGGCAACCTCGTGCAAGTATAACTAGATTACAAAATGGGGGGTTAAATTTATCAAAAACGGTTGGAGAGATTTTGTGGAAGAAAAAACTATTTTTTAAACATGTTTCTGCTACAGACATATATACTACGATTGATAAACTAAAAAATGATCCTAGTTTACTTAAAAATAGCCCCAGATTTATTATAATCACTGATTATAATAAATTATTAGCCATCGACACTAAAACAAAAGATAGTTTAGATATAGAAATGCATGATATTGTTAAAAATTCTGATTTTTTTCTTCCTTGGGTTGGAATGGAGAAATCTCAATTTCAAGGTGAAAACCCCGCAGATGTTAAAGCAGCAGAACGTATGGCAAAACTTTTTGATGAAATAAAAAAAGACAACTCAAACCAAACGGAAGAGCAAGTTCATGGATTAAACGTATTTTTATCCCGCTTGTTATTTTGCTTTTTTGCTGAAGATACTGGAATTTTCTCGGATAAGCAATTTACCAATGCTATTAGCTCTCACACGCAAGCGGATGGAAGTGATTTACACGAGTATATTGGTAAGTTATTTACAGTATTGAATACTAACAATAGAGAACCTTACTTACCCAAATATTTGAATGATTTTCCATATGTCAATGGTGGACTATTTAAAAATACTTATCCAATTCCAAGGTTTACACGCAGTTCCCGTCAAGCCTTAATTGATAATGGTGAATTAAATTGGTCGGTAATAAACCCTGATATATTTGGTTCTATGATTCAAGCTGTTGTGGATATTAAACAACGTAGCGGTCTTGGTATGCATTATACTTCTGTGCCAAATATTATGAAGGTTATTGAGCCACTATTCCTAAATGATTTACGTGAGGAGTTTCTTAACATAGAAAATAATCCTAAAAAAATGCAAGAGCTGATAAATAGGATTAGTTTAATTAAAATTTTTGATCCAGCTTGTGGCTCAGGTAATTTTTTAATTATAGCATATAAAGAATTGCGTAAGCTAGAAATTGAAATAATGAACAGAATTGAAGTTGTAACCAAACAAGGCATATTATATACTTTAGGCATTAAATTATCAAATTTTTATGGTATAGAAATTGATGATTTTGCTCATGAAATTGCAAAATTATCCTTATGGATTGCCAAACATCAAATGGATATGGAAGTTGAAAAAAAATTTGGTAAACATTTACCACCGCTACCCCTACAAGATGCGGGGAATATTGTCTGTGCTAATGCGTGCAGGATTGATTGGGAGCTAGTGTGCCCAAAAAATATTAATGATGAAATTTATATATTAGGCAATCCGCCTTATTTAGGTGGAAAAATGCAAAGTGATGACCAAAAATATGATTTTGAAGTGGCTTTACAAGATCCCAAATACCCTAGAAATTTAGATTATATTTCAATATGGTTTATAAATGGAGCTCATTATATAAAATCATATAAGAATATAAAACTTGCTTTTGTAACAACTAATTCCATTTGCCAAGGGGATCATGTTGGATTGTTGTGGCCTAAAATATTTAATTTAAATATTGAAATATGTTTTGCTCATCAATCCTTTAAATGGGTGAACAATGCTAAACATAATGCAGGGGTTAGTGTTGCTATTGTTGGATTAAGATCAAAACAAAATGGTGAATTTATTATATATAATGAAAATAATCGAGTTGTTGTTAATAACATTAATGCTTATTTGGCTAATAGTTTAAATATTATAATAACACCTATAGATTATTCAATCTCAAATTTTCCTGTTATTGTATTTGGTAGCATGGCAAGAGATGGTGGTAATTTAATACTTACAAGAGAAGATTATGATAAATTTATTATTGAAAATCCAGAATCAAAAAAATTTATAAAGAAGATGATTGGTGCTGAGGAGCTCATAAATAGTAATTGTCGATACTGCTTATGGGTGAACGATGATGAATACAGTAATGCAATTTCAATACCTGGAATTGAAAAAAGATTTGAATTAGTCACTCAATCAAGATTAAATAGTCCAGCCAAAAGTACCCAAAACTATGCCAATAGACCAAACTTATTTGTTCAGCGAAGTTATAAACCAACTAATTCCATTATAATTCCTAGCGTTTCTTCAGAGCTCCGTGAATATATTCCCATGGGGTTTTTAGATAAAGATACTGTGATCGTTGCCCCAAACTTTGCGATTTACGACCCAGAAACATGGTTATTTGCAGTAATTTCATCCAAAATGCACATGGTATGGGTTCGTACTGTAGCAGGTAGATTAGAAACTCGTTTAAGATATTCCTCGACTTTATGTTATAACACGTTTCCATTCCCTGATATTACAACTGAACAGAAGAAACAGCTAGAATTTCATGTATATAATGTCCTTGATGAACGAGAAAAGTATTCAGAGAAAACTCTAGCTGAACTCTATGACCCAGACAAAATGCCTCAAGGGTTACGTGATGCACATAATATGCTTGATTTGGCTATTGAGAAATGTTATCGTAATAAACCTTTTGAATCAGATGAAGAGCGTCTAGAATATTTATTTAAACTTTATGGAAAAATGACAGCTAAAGAAAGTGGTGCGTTATAATGGATAGCTCAAAGATAACAATCGATAGCGCATTTATACTGCAACACTAGGAAAAATAAATAATATGACTGATTTAGTTAAAGTTACTTATGCTCAAACTGGGCAAAGCTCAAAAA
>CANISK010000008.1 GCA_947470205.1 Neisseriaceae bacterium
ATACTCGCATACTAGAATGTGGTATTTTATAAATCTGGTGATTATCATTAAAAAAAACATCTGCAATACCCACTAGATTTGAGTTATTCCCTATCAGATTTATAGTACTAGTTTTAACATTAGCATTAGCTAAATTTGGTATAAGATTTGCTTGTAATAGTAAACTATAGCCATTTATTAATCTGTTTACATTGGTTTCATTATACTTATGTTCTATATTTAATACAGGATTATTAAATGGCGCAAAAACATAATTATTATGCAGTTCAATAGCTTTTCCTATATGCTTGGTTTTAAGAATATCCAGAATTGATTGTAGTTTATACCTAAGCACTGAAGATGGATTAGTTGGGGTGGATATTAATATTATTTTTTTATTATTAATAATCGACAAACACTGGCATAAAATAACTCCTCCAAAAGAAAATCCCATAAAAATATCGTAATAGTCTTTTATTTCAGCAATTTTCTTTTGCCATAGTTTAAAAAAAATATCACTCGTATAAGCTCCGTACACTTCATATTCTAAACCTACTGGATCTAAATAATCTATAGTGTATTTGCCCTGTATATGTTTTACTGATTTTTGAATTTCTACAACCTCATCCCAATTATATAAAATAGGTGCAAGTATTAAAATCTTTTTCATAAACATATATCCATAAAGGTCTTATTTGATTTATTAAATAATATTGCATTAAAGTCTCTGAAATTTATATTATGTAATTTATCTTGTTCATCAATGGAGTAATCCAAACTTCCAGACATCATGTCCAATAACGAATTATTTGGTGCGGAGTCTTGTAAATTATTGGTAAGATATTCAACAGCTTCAAAGATGATTCCTAAATTATATTTAGTATTTATTTTGGAATTTATTAAATATGCCACCCAAAATTCAGTTGATAAATTACCAGCACCTTTACCCATTCCTCTTAATGAAGAATCGATAAACGTTGCTCCGCTATTTATTGCAGCAATCGCGTTCGGAAGTGCTAAATTTAAATTGTTGTGCGCATGAAATCCAATTTCTAAATCTGTAATATTTTTTAATGCATTAATTATCCTAGCAACATCATTTGGCAATAAACTTCCATTAGAATCAGCCACATATATAACATCAGCTCCAGCATTTGATGATAATTCTGCGTATTCTAATAGTTTTTTTTGTGGAAATTGGCTAATTCTAGTGAAATTCACACAACTTATAAGGCCTAAAATTTTGGCTTTTTTTATTAACTGCAAACTATAATTTATATTATTTATATCAAAACAACATCTTAATAAATTAACTCCATGGTTATGCATCTCTTCAATTTCTTGTAATTGAATATTTCGTGGATGATAAATAACCCCTAATTTTGCAGTGGGAATATGCTTTTTTATAAAGCTTAAATACTCATTTGTGGTATTACCAGTATTACCTATATTTGTAAGTGGTTTGAAGCTGCCCCCTCTATAGCCGACCTCAATGTAGTCGATGGCAGCAGTATCTAAAGCAGAAATAATGTTCTTAACGTGAGATTCGGAGAAATGAAAATTTGTTCTGTAACCACCATCTCTTAAAGTAACGTCTAGAATTTTGATCATTGTGTGTTTGAGCCTCGTGTTTATTGATGAAATTTTTTAATTAGAAAAATAATAATTGCTTATTATATAAGGTTGGAATAAACTCCACAAAAGTGCAATTGCAAAAATCATTTTGAAAGAATGCGATATTTTTCATAATATCTCTCGAAATAGAATTATTATTAGTATACGCAATAATAATTGCTTCGTTTTGAGTGCTATTCCCACTAGACACAATAAACATATTATGTTTATGGAGATTATCTAAAAGTTCAGTGTATTGAACATCTTTGTGTGTTAAGCCTTTATCGGTAATTAAATTTGAATTAGCATCATATGTTAGATGAATTATAAAAAATGAAACTCCCAAAAGATCATTTCTTGATATGTTGCTATTAATGGGAATTGTTTGTTTTGCGTCATCCTTAACACGTTCAACACTGTTTTTATTTGGCACAAATTCTGTAATAAAGTAATCAGCAATCCCATTTTGATAAAAAGGATCTTCTGTAATTATTTCATTTATATGGTTTGTATTTTTTGCATAAGCTACAATTATGCCACCAGTTCGCGGATTTTTTCTTCCAGATGTAATAAATAAATTATTCTCATAAAATTTATCCAAAAAAATTTTATGAGCAGGAATGTAATGGTCAACTACATTTAAAGAAACTGTATACCCTAAGGAAATAATGAAAATATTATCTTTGTTATATTTGAGGTGTATTTTTTTATTGATTGCAGCAGCGCTAAAAAAATTATTATTTAATTTAAAATCAGACAATGGATATATGATTTTTTGATAAAAACTTTGTGCCCCAAGCCTAGAAAAGTTATTTAACATAAATTATTCCATAAAGATAAATAAGCATTTTTAACCACCCTCCACCATAATGGAACGTATTGTAACACACAATTACGATCATGATTATATTATTAAAATTTTTTCTTCCCTGAATTCACCCGCAATATACATGTCACTTAATTTAAATTATTGAAATTTAGTATAATTTTAATTTTTGGATTTCGTGAATATGATAAATGATAAAACAAGAATTAGGTATCAATATAATGAGTTTATCAAATATAACAAAGAGGTGTTGAATGGCAAGTTATATCTTTATTTAAGGATTAAAATATGAGCAAACCGTTAATAAAAAAACTTGAAGCAAAATTCAATCTTTTGCCATCATCATATTTGCATCACCTATCAATATTAGGTTTATCTATTAGTTTGTTGGCTGGATGTAATGGGTCTACTAATTCAAACAGTGCCAATACAACATATTTATCAAAACCATCTGGAGTATATGGAGTTGGTTTTAAAGATTATCATATATAAATACTCATATTTGCCCAGACCCAAATTATGTGCCAAATATCAATGAAAATGATTTTAGTCTTGGAAATCAAGGAGGTAGTGGTACTAATTTTTGTCATGAAATAATGGTTAGAATTTATTACCCTACAAGCTCTTCAGTCACTTCACCCGTAACCCCATATTATTATCCACGAGTTTTACAATTACAAAATTCTTTGAATGGTGCACCAGGAATCAGTGAATCGCAAATTGCAGCGCTCCCATCAACATTATGGAGCTGGACTCTTCCAAATGTCTCTATTTTACCCAATGCCTTTCCAGTGATATTATTTAGCCCTGGTAATTTAACTCCAGCACAGGGATATGAAGACTACATAACTAATTTAGTTAGCTATGGTTACATTGTAGTTGGAATTAATAGCGTTTTTGTTAATGGTTATATTCAGTTGCCAAATGGCGTCATTGTTTATAATAATTCACAGCAATCAATGACACAATCTACTAGATTACAAGAAAATGATTTAGAGTTAGTTTATAATCAAATTAAGAGTTCAAGTAATAATACTGATAAAATTTTTGCCAAAATGGATTTATTGCATATTGGAGCGTATGGGCATTCTGATGGTGCATACTCTATTGTACAAGTTGCAAATCAGAATCCATCATTGTTTCAGGCGGTTGCTCTAATGGATGAAGGTGTTGAGCTAGATAATATTGCCAATTATTTAAAACCAATTACAAATCCAGTTTTGTATTTAGTTTCATCTTACATATATAACGCTCAAGCTAAATTAGATATACCACTTCAACCGCTAGTAAAAAGCACATCTTATCGCACTGTAATTACACCAAATTTATTAAATATTAACTATAGTGCCCATTCAAATTTTGCAGATGACACTACATTACAATATAACCCCGTGATGAATATTTATTATTCCGACATAAGAGAGTTTGGCGGTATGCCAGTAGGTACAATAAATGGTTATACAATGATACAATATGCATCGAATGATTACGTAATACAATTTTTCAATACATTTTTAAAGAATCAATCAAGCACAGTATTTAATACTAAAAATTGTAATCCCTTATCGTCAAATACACTTTTGCAATGTGGTGCACAATAAGTTCAGTGTTTTTAATATTATTTAAACTTCGTTAATTCAAGCGTAGCAATAAATAATCACAACTGATATTTGTTCACTATTTAATATTGGCTTGAAATAAAGAATAAAAAATATAATCTTTTGTGCGACATCTATAATGCGTTGAATGTAATTTAATATACCTCTTGAAAAATTAAACGATATTTTAATTGAGATTGAAAATGAAAAATAAAATTAAAGTCGCTGTTTATACAACTGCAAAAGACCTGCATGAAGCTGGATTAATTTCCAACGAAAGAATGGCAAGGTATAAAAAATTAAACATTCCAGCAGTGCATAATATAGAACCAAACGATATAAAAACTTTTAGACAAAAAGAACACATATCACAATCTGTTTTAGCGGAGTGTTTAAATGTAAGCGTTTCAGCTGTTAGAAAATGGGAATCTGGCGAGAAAAAACCAAGTGGATTGGCGTTAAAAATGTTAAATTTAGTTCAAAAAAAGGGACTACAAATTGTTTTGTAGAATGGGACATACTCGTTGATCAAGCGGTAAGATTGCCACGCTTTGATAAATCAAAGCTCGCAATGACTGTGTTTGTTGATATCTTCATATGCCGAATTTGCATTCTAAAACACTATATTATAACTTAGAGAGTGCCTTTGGCTTTTGATAGCCTGTCCCAAATTGCTAACCAATCAGGTGTGGTTGGCGGCTCTTCAATAGCAATAATATCTATATCCGCCATTTCGTCTGCCACACGTAAAACATGATAAAAATCTCGCGCAAAATCTATCGAATTATCCCCAATGTGTAGTATTGATGATGCTAACTTGGTGTCATATAAATTGGAATATGAAATAATAACGATATTTTTATGTTCTGTAAGGATATTGTTTAGGGAATCTTGGCTATTATAGGATAATAATGGCTTATGTGGAGAATAATGTTTTTTATGATTGCCCGAGTGTGCTATTTCCTTGCTTGATAAAATATTTACACGATATTTATTATTGTGGATAATGAATAATTCATCTGCTGTAATAAAACCAGGACGTAATACCCTAAAGCTATCATTTTGTGTTGCATCAATGATGGTTGATTCTATCCCGCATACACAAGCCCCGCCATCAATCACATCCACCTCATCACCAAACTCACTCAATACGTGTTGTGCTTGCGTGGGGCTAATGCCCATAAATTTATTGGCCGAAGGTGCTGCAATGGGTACATTAATTTCATTTATGAGATCTAGGGTAAATTTATTATTTGGCATTCTAATAGCCACCGTCTCTTGGTTACCAGTTATGTAATGTGGTGTATTTGGAGATTTATTTAAAATAAAAGTCAATGGGCCTGGCCAAAAATTTTCTATTAGTTTATCAAGATATTCTGGGATATTTATGGCATATTTATAAAGATCTGTAACTTTAGCAATATGCATAATTAACGGATGATTTAATGGTCTATTTTTTAATTGATATATTTTATTTATAGCATGCGGGTTATTAATAACACCCGCCAAGCCATAAACAGTTTCAGTGGGTAATGCAATTACATCTCCTGATAATAATTTATGAGATGCAAATTGCATATTTTCTTGATAGGATTTAGAAATAATAGCCATATTTTACTGTTCTTGAACATTATCCAAAGATATTATGCCAAAAACCAGCTACAGTTGCAGTCATAAAACCTGCCAACACTGCACCAAATAATGCTCTCCAAGCTATAGAAGATAATTCTTCTCGACGATTAGGTGCTAGGACACTAAACACTCCCATGGAAATACCAACTGATGAGAAATTTGAGAAACTGGCTAACGCAAAAGTAGAAATGAAGATGGAGTTATCGGACAATACATGTTGAGCCTTCATATTACCCAAACTGACGTATGCCACAAATTCATTAATTGCCACTTTTTGCCCCAGTAAACTACCCACATCTAATGTTTCAGCCCAATTTATACCCATAAATAAAGCAAAAATTCTAAATAATTGCCCAAGTATATATTCCAATGATAGACTATGAAAAACCCCGTGAGTAGATGTGGTGATAAATGAAGTAATATGAAATATATCGCCCAGTTTTCCCAATCCGCCATTTATAAGATGCACCAAAGAAATTACCGCAATTAAAACCGCAACCATACCAGCACCAATCTTAAGTCCTGTCATTGCACCAGTTATGATGCTATCTAAAATACCTGATTGCGTATGTACTTTTATGGTAACTTTTTTGGTGGATATATTATTAAAATCCACCTCAGGAAATAAAATTTTAGCAAAAATAACTGCAGATACCGCATTCATAAATGTTGCTGTAACTAGATAATTGGCAAATTTTAACATCTCCACATGAGAGCCACCACTTAAAAAAGTAAGGTACATGCCAAGCGTAGAACCAGATAAATTAGCAAGACCGGCAGTGAATGCGCATGCTAACTCGGATCTAGTCATGTTTTTTATGTATGGACCAATAATCATGGGCCCTTCTGCTTGCCCAAGAAATATATCCGATACCACCACCAAACTTTCCACGCCAGATAATCTTATGGTTTTTGTCAAACAGTAGGCAATTAAATTGATAATCCACTGAATAATACCAAAAAAGTATAATAAACTAATTAGACTACCAAAAAATATTAATGTAGGCACTACCACTAATAAAAATACAAACCCAAACCGATTTGTATCAACAAAAGAACCGAATACGAAACTCGCCCCTTCTTTTGCATAATCTATCAACCCAACCAAACCAGCTGAGAACCAGCTCAACCCGTATTGCACAAATGGAACATAACGAATCATAGCAAATACAATATTTAGTAATACAAAAGTCGATAAAATTAATTTCCAGTCAATGTATTTTCTATTTTCAGAGAAACAAAATCCTATACCAATTAAGAATAAGAAACCAGCTAACGCTTGCAGTATTATATAATGAACCATGTGTGAGCCTTAAATATCGACCCATTTCAAAATAGGTATTGTATGTTAAATAAATCTATCCTGAAACCATAGTGATATATCTTTAATTTCATCAAGACATACTCCATGATCCATTGGATAACCCTTCCATGATATATTAAATCCATGAGTTCTGAATTTATTATAAGATTCTAAACCGGTATCATACGGAACTATCATATCATATTTACCGTGACATGCTAATATCGGAGTTTTTTTATTCATATTACTTACCAAATTAAAATCCACATCTGGTAAGTAACAAGATAAAGCCAATATGCCAGCAAAACGATGTTGCGACCTAAGTGCCATCATGTATGCAATTACACCACCTTGGGAAAAACCAACCACTGCAATGTGAATTGGTTTTTGTTCTTCTTTTATAAGGTAATCAATAAGATTTTCTACTTGCAATACAGAGTGATCAATGCCATCCCAATCAACAGCGTTATCAATCTTGGTCATGTCACGTATATCATACCATGCTTGCATTAATGCACCATTATTTATGGTAATTGTACGTTGTGGTGCATTTGGAAAAATAAATTTAATATGTGATTTAAGTTTTAGTTCTGGTATCAGTGGCACAAAATCCTGTGCATTTGCGCCCAAACCATGTAGCCAAATCACAACACCCATTGAGGTAGATTTTACATCATCATTGATTGTATATTCTATGAAATCTAATTTATGTGCAAATTGTTCATTGGACATAACTATATCCTTTTTAAAATCTACGTTACCCTAGAAATATTCGCTCCTAATTTAATTAACTTTGCCTCCATATTTTCATATCCACGATCAAGATGATAAATTCTATCAATTAGAGTTTCGCCATTTGCAACCAGCCCCGCTAACACCAAAGAGGCCGAAGCGCGTAAATCTGTTGCCATTACTTTTGCTCCAGTTAAATAAGGTACACCAGTAATGGTTGCAACATTACCATTTATGTTAATTTTAGCACCCATTCGTACAAGTTCAGATACATGCATGTATCTATTTTCGAAAATGTTTTCAGTAATAGTGGATATTCCTTCTGCAATGGTATTTAGCACCATGTATTGCGCCTGCATATCTGTTGGAAAATCTGGATATGGAGCAGTGGATACATTCACATGATGTGGTTTATTCCGCATTTGAATATTTAAATTTGTACCGTCTAATTTAATTTCAGCGCCAGAAAGTTTTAGACTATCAATCACTGAACCCATAATGTTTGTATTTAAATTTTTCAGTGTCACATTGCCTTGTGTAATGGCAGCTGCAATCATATAAGTACCAGCCTCTATTCTATCTGATATTATCTCATGATGCGCTTCGTGTAACTCAAGCACCCCATGTATTGTGAGTGTACCAGTTCCAATGCCATCTATTTTAGCACCCATAGATACCAAACAATTAGCCAAATCTGTCACCTCTGGTTCTAATGCACAATTTTCTAAGATAGTCACACCATCTGCCAAAGAAGCTGCCATTAATAAGTTTTCAGTGCCAGTGACAGTGACGGTTTCCATGGTAATTTTGGCGCCTTTTAATTTATGAGCTTTAGCCACAATATACCCATGTTCAATTTTTATTTCAGCACCCATTGCCTCTAAACCGCGTATATGAATATCTACAGGTCTTGCCCCAATTGCACATCCACCAGGTAAACTCACTTTTGCCTCTCCAAACCTGGCTAGTAATGGCCCTAAAACTAAAATCGATGCGCGCATTTGTTTTACAAGTTCATAAGGAGCGACGGTATTGTGAATATTATCTGCAGTGATTTCCATTTGTGAGTTGCTAAATTTTACAGTTACACCGAGCTGTTGCAATAAAGCCATAAGGGTTTGTATATCTTTAAGGTGGGGTACATTTGTTAACTTTAAAGTATTTTTAGTAAGAATGCCCGCGCAGATAATCGGTAATGCAGCATTTTTTGCTCCAGAGATCATTACCTCACCGGATAGATTCATTGATTTTTTAATGATTAGCTTATCCATTTACCACCTCCCATTCTTTTATGGTATATAACTTCATAGATAGTGCGTGTACTTTTTCCTTCATTTCTTCTTCCAATGCTGCATATACCAATCTATGTCTTTCTAATCTTGTTTTACCAGTAAAATCATCACTAACAGCCACAGCTTCAAAATGTTTTCCATCTCCCGTGACATTTAAGTAATCACAATCAATATGCTTATCTATAGCATCATATATAATATCTTCTAACATCATGTACCTTTATAAACTTTTTATCTATAACCAATTATAATGACCAAATTCATGAGTGTCAACTTAAAGAGTATATACTCGAAGTATTTGGGATTTAGTGTTTTAGTTTAATACCAGATTGAATCAAACTATACCCTATAATGTTGACAATAATTGCAGAACATAGCACAAAGATCACACCAAAAGTTAAATTATATGAAGAGTATCCAATACAACCGTAGCGAAAACCATCTACAATATACATAAAAGGGTTAATCATAACAATTTTTTGCCAGGCGTTTGTAAAGTTATTTGGGTTAAAAAATATACCAGCTAAGTAAATAAGCGGTACCATGATAAATGATTGAAATCCTGCTAATTGCTCAAATTTTTCACTAATTATACCTGCAATCAAACCCAAACCAGCGGTAATTGATGCGCCAATAATTAAAAAAAATAATAAAACCCATGGTGCTTTTGGTATTATATTATCACCAAACCAAACAATTCCACAATAGATAACCACACCCACAAGAACTCCACGTATTATTGATGCTGTCAAATATGCAACATACACCACGAACGGTGTAATTGGCGCCATGAGTATATAAATAATATTTCCCGTGTATTTGGATTGAATAATACTACTGCTGCCATTACCAAAAGAATTTAATAACACTTGCATGATCACAAGCCCTGGTATAAGGAATGTGTTATAAGTTACCCCATCAATTCCAGTTTGCATTTCTGCTAGATGATGCCCAAAAATTAATTGATACAGCAGGGCTGTAGATAAAGGACCAAGTAGAGTCTGCAACCAGATAGATAAGAACCGGTAGACTTCTTTTTTTACTAATTCTAAATATGGAAACACAATCTAACCTCTATTCAATAAGGAAATAAAAGCATCCTCCAAGGATGGTTTTTTAATATTAATATTATCAAATTTTATATTAGATTTATTTAATACAGTTAATATGTTTGCAATATCAGAGCTATCATTTAATTTAAATGTATACGTAGTGTCTTTTTTGGCAATAATAAGTGAAAGTAGCTCATCCGGACATTTATCTTCTTGAATAAGCACGTCCAAACTACTTGATAAATTGCTACATTTATTCATAAAAACTGATTTGGTATCTTTGGCAATGATATGACCTTTGTCCATCATAATTATTTTATTACATAAACGTTCTACCTCTTCTAGGTAATGTGTTGTTAATAAAATAGTATGACCTTTTTGGTGTAATTCTCCAATAAACCCCCACAAACTTTGTCTAATCTCAACATCTACCCCAGTAGTTGGTTCATCTAAAATAATAAGTGGTGGTTTGTGTACAAGCGCTTGGGCTACCATGAGACGCCTTTTCATGCCACCGGATAATGCTCGTACATTGGCATTGATTTTATCTTTCAAATGTAGGCGCTCTATAATCTCATCAATCCAATCTTTATTATCTCTAACACCATATAAACCAGATTGAAATTTTAATGTTTGATGTACGGTCAAAAATGGATCGAAGGCTAACTCTTGCGGTACTACACCCAAAAGACTTTTTGCTTTTACGAGATTTGCAATCACATCATAACCCATTACTTTAATACTTCCATTGAAGCGATTAATGCCAGCAATTGATGATATAAGAGATGTTTTACCCGCTCCATTCACACCTAATAACCCAACAAATTCACCCTGTCCAATTGTGAAATCAATATCATGCAACGCTTTAAATGTGTCGTAATATTTATTAACATGGTTTATTTCTAGTGCATACATTTTATTTCTCTTTAGATTGTTTGTTATTCTTTTGTGCAGGAAGTTTGATGATATAGTTTTCCGGCAATACCACCAATGTTTCCCCTGGTTTTATTAAATTTAATTCATATCTCGCTCTTGCCTCAAGCGCATCCATCGACCCTTTCATGCCAGCAATTTTTATTTCCAATAAACTATTCCTATTGGCAATATCTTCATTAATTGCCTGTTGTTTGGTAATTTGTTTTATAATTATTTGATTATTCTGATATCCCCCGTTGCCATAATTTAACTGCTCTATAACTACGGCCACAATACATAAAAAAATAATTAATAATATTTTTTGCATAAATTTTGTTATTTTAATAATTACATTTTAGAAAGAATATAATTTTTATTACGTAATTTCTTAATAGTGTTTATTTGTAAAAGTACGCTATTGTTATCACTATGATCAAACTTTACATCATAAAATAAAATTTGATATTTATTAACGATATTGGATTTTATAATATGCTCTATCTCAACCACTGGTAATGATTGCGTATGTTCCACTTTAAATATCGCCAACTGTGGTAATTTGGTTTGTGTATTAATGTTTTCAATAAGATTAGATAATTCATCTCTAGTGACTGATTTACGTATATTAACCATCAAAGTAATATCTTTTTTATAATACAATTCATATAATTTTATATATTTAGAAAATACACCCATTGCGTTGTAACTACTTACCAATAAACCTTCATAACCATCCAAAAATCCACGTTTTAAAATATAACACTTCAAAAACATAAAAAATGCACGAATTGGAATGGTGTATAATTTTGGTTTCTTTTTATTGAAATGCTGTTTCGCATATAATGAGCTGTAGAATTGCATTTTATTAATCAAACCATTGATATTCTCATAAGGGAAATGATAAATAACCCCAAACTTTATTCGCACAATATTTAAATCTTTATCAATTAAAGTATCATGCACTTCATTTTGAATGAATTTGGTATCGTGACGATTGAATAATCTGGGAATCCAATCGTTTTCCCATGAGCTTGATTGTAATAAGTAATTATCGTAATAATTTAATCTTCTTAGTTTATAAATATTACCACAAATCAATCTTATAGTTAGTAAATATTTTTTAAGTTCAGTATTCAAAACTTCATCGCAATCCAAAAATAATACCCAATCATATTTAGCATAACTCATTGCCAAATTTCTAACTTTACCCATTCCCAAGAAATCACTAGTAAAAATTTTTACATTGTGGTATAGTTTAGCAATACTAATTGTGTTATCTGTAGAATGATTATCAAGTAAAACAACATCCTCGAAGTCCATAACAGAATTTAAACATTGGGATAGGTAACGTTCACCATTTTTTACATTTATTATAATACTTATCATTATTTATCATTCAAATTGTTGTAAAAATTTGGCATCATCACCAAATCCACTTTTAACCTTAACCCAAAGTTGTAAAAATACTTTTTTATCATATAACGCTTCTAAGTCTAGCCTTGCCTCAAGAGATATTTTTTTTAATTTTTCACCCTTTTTACCAATTACAATTCCTTTATAATTCTCTCTATCCACCAATATTGTACCAATAATTCTATTTAATTCATCAGTAACTTTATATTCATTAATTTCAATTGCTATGTTGTATGGTAACTCTTCACCTAAATATCTAAATATCTTTTCACGGATAATTTCTTGTGTGAGAAAGGTATTGCTTCTATCAGTTAATTGGTCTTTATCATATAAAAATGGACTTTTTGGTAGGAATGATTTGAGTTTATTGAGTGCTACATCAATCCCAGTATGGTGTTTGGCAGATAACACGTAGGTATCTTTAAAATTATATTTTGCCTGTATTCTATTTGTAAAATCTTTTAAGTCGCGTTTATTTTTTATTTTGTCTTCTTTATTCACTACTAAGATGATATTTGAATTGGCGGGCAAAAGAGCTAAAACTTTTTCATCACCCTCATTCCAAAGCCCCGCTTCAACCACAAATAAAATAACATTTACGTTAGCTATTGCATTAATTACACTTTGGTTTAGTAGTATGTTTAGTTTGTTTATGTATAGAGTTTGAAATCCAGGGGTATCTACAAAAATATACTGATAATTATCTTTAGTATAGATTCCATTTATTTTATATTGTGTAGTTTGTGGTTTACGCGATGTAATGCTAATTTTTTGACCAATGAGGTGATTCATCAGTGTGGATTTACCCACATTTGGTCTACCTATTATTGATATAAAACCACAGTGTGTATTGTTGATATTTTCTATACTGTTCTCTTGTAGTATCTGATTATTCATTTTGAACCTTTTTGATTTTTTGTCTGTTGTTCTAATTTTTTAAGTATAAGCTGCGCAGCATTTTGACTTGCTTCTTTTTTGGTCTTGCCAGTTGCCGTTAATCTAATATTTAATTCACTTATTACACATTCAATATTAAATGTGGTATCATGATCTGGCCCTTTGGTATTTATGACGTTATATACTGGTGTATGCGCCCCAATTGATTGCAAATATTCTTGTAGATTTGATTTGCCATCTACATGCAATAATTTCTTTGCATGCTTTACTTTGTTAGTAAATAAATTGTAAATGACTTCTATCGCTTTCAATGGAGAGCTATCAATACTAATTGCAGCAAAAATTGCCTCTAATGCATCAGCTAAAATTGACGGACGTCTTCTCCCGCCATTGTTTTGCTCGCCATCTCCAAGCATAATACATTCACCCAGTTTCACCTCTTGGGCAATTTCGTTTAGTGAAGTTTGGTTTACCATGGAGGCGCGCATTTTAGATAATTCACCCTCTGGGGTATCTGGAAATGCATTGTATAGCATCATTGCGATAGCGTAATCGAGGATGCCATCACCCACAAATTCTAAGCGTTCGTTATTGGGAGTGCCGTAGCTTCTGTGACAAAGAGCTTGCATTAATAATTGTTCATTTGTAAATGTATAATTTAATGTTTTTTGCAGTCTTTCGATATTATTCATTAGTGTATTTTAATTAAAAATCTGTGTATATCATATAAATTTGCAACCACGTATATTGCGTGCCCCAAAACTGCATCATTGGGTACGAACCCCCAATATCTACTATCTTCACTATTATCTCTATTATCCCCCATCATAAAATAAAAACCATTTGGCACTGTGCATGAGAATTCATCATTACTCACATAGTTGCAATTACTTTTGTTTTTGAAATCATACACAGCATTTACATTTAACGACGGCACTTCATCCCATGTAATAATTGAATGTTTAACTCCCAACAAGTCTTCAATATATTTATCATTTTTAAAATCTATTTTACCAACTGGTGCGGGGTAAGTATCTGAATATGCATATTGTCCATTTGGAATGTAGTTAAGATGGATGCCATTTATTGTAAGTCTTTTTTGCTTATAAGTGATAACATCTCCGGAAGTACCCACTACTCGTTTAATTAAATCTCTATTTTTAACTTGTTGGTCTTTAAATACTATCACATCCCCTCGATTGATTTTACCAATTGGAATGATAGCTTTATTGGTAAATGGCTCTCGAATTCCATATATAAACTTATTCACCAATACAAAGTCCCCAACCGTGAGATCTGGTCTCATAGAACTGCTGGGTATTTGGTACACTTCAAATAAGAAAGCACGCAAGATCCATACCAACAAAACTAGTGGAAAAAATTCTCGTGCATAGTAAATATAATGTTTGGTGTTAATATTTGTAGAATTTGCTCTGATAAATATTTTATTTATTAATAAAACAAATCCACTGATTAATACAAATACAAATAGCACCGTGGCAAAATCAACGTATTCTGAAATAATACCAACCAATCCCAAGATAAATACAAAATATCCATTTTCCATTAACTTGCTTTTATTTTTATTGTTAGCAAAAAATATGCACACCATCCCAATTGCAACCGCCAAGAGACCTAGATAGAACCATTTGGAAAATCCGTAATATGTTTGTGGTGTCATACTTTTTTACCTTTTTATTTTTTTTAATTGCAATATTTTACCATATACCAAGATAAGATTTATCGTATAATCATCTTCTTATAGAAAATTTATTTTCCTAGAGTATGCTAGAAGCATTTGAAATCTGGTACTCGTCGAAAAATATATACTCAAAGTATTTGAAATTTAGACTAATTTTATCAAGGAATGAGTGTGTGGAACAAAATATATCGAGTTCATCTCGTACAAATGCAAACCATATTGTCCTTCGTGTAAGTTTTATTGCAGCTTTGGCTGGTTTATTATTTGGTTTGGATGTGGCATATGTAAATGGCACATTAGATTTTATTGTACAAGAATTTAACTTAAGCATTGCTGATTCTGGTAAAGTGGCGGGTTATCTACTCGCAGGGGCCGCAACTGGTGCACTTTTTAGTGGATGGTTATCCCGTAAATTTGGACGCAAAAAAGTATTAATTCTCGCGGCACTAGCCTTTACTGGGTCTATATTATTTACAATATCCACCCATACATTTGATATTTTTTTAATAGGAAGATTTGCCACTGGAATTGCAGTTGGTATTGCATCTTTCGTGGCACCATTGTATTTATCTGAAATTGCTCCATTTAAATCCCGAGGGGCACTAATTGCAATGTATCAACTTATGATCACCATTGGTATATTTGCAATGTTTATTTCAAATGCTCTGTTATCTCACACCGGATCTTGGCGAATTATGCTTGCCGTGTTGCTTATTCCTTCCATTGTTATGCTATTAAGTAGCTTCACATTGCCCGAAAGTCCACGTTGGGTAATACTAAAAGGCAATCATGATCATGCGCTTAGCATATTAAGCAGAATACGTCACAACAAAGAAGAAATTGAAGTTGAATTTAACGATATTAAAAAAAATGTACAAAACAAAACCGGTGGATTAAAAATTTTAACCAGTGGTTATTTCAAAAAAGTGATCATTCTTGGTATTATGCTTCAATGTTTGCAACAATTCACTGGTATAAATGCATTCATGTATTATTCACAAAAGATATTTGCAACCGCTGGTTTTACAAACCCAACAGTAAGTACAATCATAGTGGGGCTTGTAAATGTACTTACCACGATAGTCGCAATTAAATTTGTAGATAAAATCGGTAGAAAGCCTATTTTATATTTTGGTTTAACCATTCTTACTCTGTCTTGTATGGTGGTGGGATATATATTTAATTCACATATGAATGGTAGCATGCTTTCATCATCTGAACAATACACATTGCTCACATTTTGTTTATTATTTATATTTGGTTTTGCAGTTTCATTGGGGCCAATTATTTGGATAGTATGCGCTGAAATATTTCCATTGGAAAGCCGTGATTTAGGTATCACAATCACCACTATGGCAAACTGGGTATTTAATGCTATTATCGGTCAATACACACTTATTTGGTTTAATTCCATGGGTGTTGGACAGACATTTTATATGTTTGCCTTAGCTGGATTAATTGGTTTTATATTGGTAAATTTATTTACTCCAGAGACCAAAAACATTACCTTAGAAGAGATTGAAACAAATTTGAAAGCTGGTAGGGCTCTACGTCACATCGGCAACTAATCCAATTACTCTTTGTCTTTGGAAACTGAACTGTGTTAAAAACAAAAAATTACTCCTTATGGACATTTAGTCCACCACGTAGTAATTTTTTTATTTTCGCCTTGTTCAGCTTCCAAATACTTTGAGTAATGCATCGCTGTTTCTGGGATTTTATAACCTGTGTTTGGGCTTTATATTAAAATCATAACATTGAAGTGTCAAACTGGGAGATTGCCACGCCTGAAGGCTCGCAATGACTGTGTTTTTGCGTTTCTTATTTTAAATTAACCTACACTAACATTTAAATCTTATTTTTTATTGGGTACGTATTTTGTGAATAAAAAAACTTTTATTGTGACCACTGCATTACCGTATGCCAATGGTGATTTACACTTAGGGCATATCCTAGAACAAATACAAGCAGATATTTGGGTGCGTTTTTTACGCATGTGCGGTAACAAATGTTATTTTATGTGTGCCGATGATACGCACGGCACACCAATTATGTTAAAAGCCGAAAGCTTGGGGATTAGCGCAGAAGAATTAATTAATATCACACACAAAAGTCATCTTGAAGACTCAATTGCGTTTGATATTAATTTTGATAACTACCACTCAACTAATTCTAATGAAAGTAAACATCTGGTTTATGAGATATTTGATAAACTGCAAAAAAATAACAAAATAACCACAGAAAGTATTGAACAATTTTATGACGAACAAAAACAGATGTTTTTGCCGGATAGATATATAAAAGGCACATGCCCCAAATGTAACACCGTAGACCAATATGGTGACAACTGTGACAAGTGTGGTGCAACTTACTCACCTCTAGAGTTAATTAATCCATATTCCACAGTATCCAATACCAAGCCAATACTCAAAACATCAATACACTATTTTTTTAAACTTAATGATTGTGTTGATTTTTTAGAATCTTGGTTGGAGAGTGACCGTATCCAGATTGAGTCCTATAATAAACTAAAAG
>CANISK010000009.1 GCA_947470205.1 Neisseriaceae bacterium
ATCATCATCCCTAAACTCTTTTAACTCCTGAAGTAAATCTATTTTGGCAAATTCATTACGTAAATCTTGCAAAATAAAATCTCTACTACTGATTTTAATTCCATCATCACATTCAATCACAACCAATTCATCTCCATCATTAAAATTAAATTTTTTACGTAATTTTAATGGTAATGACATTCTGCCATTTTTATATAATTTAATATGCATAAATACATCCATGATAAAAATATTTACATTTATGATATTATAGCACAAAAAAATAATATTATACATAATATATAAATAAATGTATTTTATGTCATATACTTAAATGGGCGTTATTGAATAAATTGTCTTCATTTATTGACTCAATATCTATTGAAAAATAGATTATACACAATAAAGTAAACTATAAAACACATGCTAATTATAACCTGTAATGCCAAATATTTTGATTATGTGTTATAATCCCTAGAAATAACAATGTTTTTCTAGGGTTTGTTTTTTATGGAACATACAATTAGCATCTTTATTAGTCACAATATCATCTCACCTTTTAAAATCAACAAATTATTACAAAATTTACCAGTAAATACAACCCTATCTGGAGTGGAAATATATTTATTGCTTCACAATAAACCAATTGATATTGATAAAATTGCAAAATTGCTAGACGGTGATTATGTATCTGATATAAAAATAGATGCTTATCATGTATTAGTGAGTGCGAGGATTGGCACTACATCACCTTGGTCTTCTAAAGCAACTGAAATTCTTCATAACTGTGGATTTGGTGATGTTATCAAAATAGAACGTGGAGTATACTATACTGCAAATATTCCATTATCAGAATATCGTGATATATTTCATGGCAAAATTTATGACAAGATGACAGAAGATCTTTTTGATACACCACATCAAATACAAGAGATATTTAATAATAAAACTGGTGGTAGTTATAAAATAATAGATATATTAAAAGATGGACGAGATGCGTTGATAAATGCAAATAAAACCATGGGACTTGCATTGTCTATTGAGGAAATTGATTATTTATTTGATAAATACATAACAATCAACCGCAACCCCACTGATGTTGAGCTCATGATGTTTGGGCAGATTAATAGTGAACACTGTAGACATAAGATATTTAATGCTACGTTTGTGATTAATGGAGTGCCTCAAGATAAAACTTTGTTTCAATTAATTAAAGATACATTTAAACATGCTCCAGCTAATATTTTAGTGGCGTATAGCGATAACTCATCCGTGATAAAAGGGTTTAATAGTCTTCAGTTATCCCCTAGTTTTAATAATAATATATATGATTTTAGCTCTCTTGATACTCATACTTTAATGAAAGTGGAGACACATAATCACCCAACTATGATAGCCCCTCACCCAGGGGCTGCTACTGGAAGTGGCGGGGAAATTCGTGATGAGGGAGCAACTGGGCGTGGCAGTAAACCAAAGGCTGGGCTTACTGGTTATAGTGTATCTAATTTAAATCTGGATAATTTAGAACTAAACCATGATGTATCTTATAAACCTCGTCACATTAAGTCTGCATTGGATATCATGATTGAGGCACCCATTGGGGCTGCCAGCTTTAATAATGAATTTGGGAGACCAAATTTGTGTGGATATTTTCAGAGTTTTAACCAAGTAGTAAACGGTATAAACTATGGTTACCATAAGCCAATTATGATAGCTGGTGGACTTGGTTCTATCTTTGAGCAAAATCTACACAAAAAGGATATTGATGCTGGGATGCTGGTTATCGCTCTGGGTGGGCCTGGTTTTTTAATTGGGCTAGGCGGGGGTGCGTTATCCTCCATGGCAAGTGGGACAAATTCGGAACACTTGGATTTTAATTCAGTCCAACGAGCAAACCCAGAGATGGAAAGACGTGCACAGGAAGTAATTAGCACTTGTACCTCATTGCTTGATGATAACCCTATTGTGTCCATTCATGATGTGGGAGCTGGAGGGCTATCTAACGCGGTACCTGAGCTTATCCATAATAAAAATTTTGGGGGTAAGTTTGAGCTTCGTGATATTGACATTAAAGATCATTCAATGTCTCCGCTTGAGATATGGTGTAATGAATCACAAGAAAGATATGTTCTAACCATCCATAAAAAAGATTTGATATTATTTGATGAGATATGTAAACGAGAAAACTGTCCATACAGTGTGATTGGGGTGGTCACTCAAGATGGCACTCTCACGTTACATGATAGCAAATACAACAACACCCCGATCTCACTAGATATGGAAATGTTGTTTGGTAAGACTCCGGTGATCGTCAAGAATGTGAAATATACTGAAGAACTACCAATTTTAAATGAATTACCAGATGTCACTCTTATGGATGCGATATATAAAGTTATCTCTCACCCGACTGTATCAAATAAATCATTCCTCATTACCATTGGGGATAGGACTGTGGGTGGCTATACTGTACGCGATCAGATGGTGGGTAAATGGCAAGTGCCGGTATCTGATGTTGCAATCACGAGCTCTAGCTATGTTGGTTTTACTGGGGAGGCTATGAGTATGGGGCAAAAAACTTCTATCGCCACCCTTAATGTAACTGCATCGGTAAAAATGGCATTAGCTGAGAGTATTACTAATATTTCCGCGTGTTTCATCCCACATCTTAATGATATTAAAATATCTGCAAATTGGATGGCAAGCTGTGGGATGGCGAATGGTGGGATAGGTAACGGCAGTGGTGGAGATAACTCTCAAGATGCAAAACTATATATGGCAACTAAAGAACTAAGCCTTTTTTGTCAGAAGTTAAATATTGCGATCCCCGTAGGTAAAGACTCCCTATCCATGAAAACCAAATGGGGTGACAGGGAAGTTATAAGCCCTGTATCGCTCATTGTATCTGCTTTTGCACCTGTGGTGGATGTGCGAATACATCAAACACCGCAAATTAGTGGTGACAAAGATACATCTTTAGTGTTAATTGGGGTGGATAATCATCATAGACTTGGTGGGAGTATATTACAAGAGTGTTATAATAAAATCGGCTCTAGTACGCCAAATATAGATGATGATATGCTGTTTATACAGTTATTTAAATTAATCCAAAAATTACATCAAGATGGATATATTTTAGCTTATCATGATAGATCTGACGGTGGGTTAATTGCCACAATCTGTGAAATGATCTTTGTAAGTAGGCTTGGAGTAAATATTTTAGTGCCGAATGAGGTTGGAACAGATAGTTTACTTTCGTTTTTATTTAATGAAGAAATTGGGGTAATAATTGAGGTTAACAATACACACCTAGATGAGATATTTGAACTTATTAAAACACATGGTTTATATGGGGTACAAATTGGGGAGATAAATTTAGCGCATGATAATTTATCCATACACCACAAAAATGAAGTTGTATTTACTGATACCCGCATAAACTTACAAAAAAAATGGAATGAAGTTGGGCGTCAAATTAAACTTCTTCGAGATAATCCAGAGTGTGTATCATCTGAACATGATGTGGAGCTAGACCCAAATAACACAGGATTATTTTTTAAACCTACATTTGATATGAATGGTGTTAATAAAAATGATGGTATGAGGGTTAATTTAAAACTTACCAAGCCCAAGGTTGCTATATTGCGTGAGCAAGGGGTAAATGGACATAATGAAATGGCTGCGGCTTTTCATCTAGCTGGATTTGAGGCTTATGATGTGCATATGCGAGATTTGGTAAATAAAAAATTTGATTTACGAAATTTTGAGGGAATGGTTGCCTGTGGTGGATTTAGCTATGGTGATGTATTGGGGGCTGGAAGTGGCTGGGCAAAATCAATTTTATTTAATGAATACCTCAAGGATATGTTTGAAGAATTTTTTATTAAGCCTAATACCTTTGGCTTAGGTGTGTGTAATGGATGCCAAATGATGACCCAACTCAAAGAGCTTATTCCGGGGGCTTCTTCTTTTCCTGATAAGATTATCAAAAATAACTCTGAACAATTTGAGGCGAGATTTACCATGGTACGAATAAATAAAACCCCATCAATATTTTTTACCGGTATGGATGGGTCTTATTTACCGATTGTGGTATCTCATGGTGAAGGGCGTGCAATTGGCGGTGATGGGAATTTGGTAGTGATGCAATATGTCGATAGCCAAGGCAAGCCAACCAATGTATATCCATATAACCCAAATGGCACAGAAAATGGTGCAACTGCTTTTTGCAATGCAGATGGTAGATTTACCATAATGATGCCACATCCCGAGCGGATATTTAGAACAGTGCAGTTATCTTGGTGTGATGTGAATTATAGTCAATGTGAGTATAGCCCGTGGAATAAAATATTTCAAAATGCTTATCAATACTAACTTTTTGACGTTATTCAACAAAATATGTTACAATTATTTTCTTATTTATTGGAGAGCTAATTATACAACCAGAACTTTTTAATGAAAATCTAAATACTGGCAATAAATTGCGGTTTATTGATTTATTTGCTGGAATCGGAGGTATTCGTCTTGGGTTTGAAAAAGCATTTAAGCATGAGATTGCTTGTGTATTTTCTTCTGAGATTGATAAATATGCCGTAAAAACATACGTAACAAATTTTAATGACGTTCCTTACGGTGATATCACACAAATTTCTGCAAAACACATCCCAGCACATGACATTATATTGGCAGGTTTCCCTTGCCAAGCTTTTTCTATTGCTGGACATAAGAAAGGATTTGCAGATACTAGAGGTACTTTATTTTTTGAAATAGTTAGGATTGCTAACCATCATAACCCAAAAGTAATTTTTTTAGAAAATGTTAAAGGGTTTATCAGTCATGATAAAGGTCAAACATTTGCTACCGTCAAGCAATCTCTAGAAAATCTTGGTTATAAAATATACTATAAAATATTAAATGCGAAAGATTTTGGAGTACCACAAAATAGAGAACGAATTTATATTGTGGGATTTTTAGACCACAATATAAATTTTAATTTTCCAGAAAAATTAACCCATTTAGTTAAAGTGACTGATATTTTAGACAATCAAGTTGATGATAAATATACAATATCCGACAAATTATGGAGTGGCCACCAAAGAAGAAAATTAGAGCACAAAATTAAAGGAAATGGTTTTGGTTATTCAATTTTTGACGAAAATTCAAGTTATACTAGCACATTAAGTGCACGTTATTATAAGGATGGGTCTGAAATTCTTATAGCACAGAGTGGAAAAAACCCCAGAAAAATCACTCCGAGAGAAGCATCAAGGCTTCAAGGGTTTCCTGATTGTTTCAAAATAGAAGTTAGTGATGTTCAAGCTTATAAACAATTTGGCAACAGTGTCTCTGTTCCGGTAATTGAGGCTATAGCAAAAAATATCAGCAAAGCATTAGAAAGTAATAAATGAGGGTAAATAAGATAAAAATTTCAGATAATAAATTTGATATAAATTTAAAATTTTATTTCTTCTTGAAATATTTACTCAAAGCTAAATTAACTGATGCTCAATCATGTAAGATCCTTACAATCTATTCAACAGCTATTTCACGTACTTTTGATGAAATTAAATCAGCAATAAATCAATATATACTAAAAAATATAAAGGGTAGATCTAATAAACAAAATTTTCTATTTGAACTAATGGATGAGATACATAATGATTTAGAGCTTAAACTATTTATTTTTAGTTTAAAGTTATATGCTATAAAAGATTTATTATTACAAGAAGCAAAACTTAATAATATATTAGATATTACCAAACTTGAGGAGTTAGACCCGCTATCATTAGAATATGATAAAATAACATTATATAGCCCATATTCAACAAGAGTAAACGGAGCTTTATTGTCTCTTATTTTTTTTGATAAAATTGAAAGACAAGAAACCAATTTTATAGCAGAAAAATCTGAGGCATTCATCAGAAGTTTATCAGATTTTGCTATCGAACTGAAAAATGCAGGTGTTGAGCCAAACCAAATTTTTATGTTAATGTTCAGTGAGAGTATTAACCAGTCTATAATCAGTGATAGCGGTTCCAATTATGAAGATAGAATCCTATCTGTGCTCACGACAATTGGCTTAAAACAAGAAAATATAAAAAAATTCCATGATAATGCTGACAAATCAACTGAATTCGATTTTTTCTTTGAATTAGATGGTGTTGTGTATGGCATTGGAGCAAAGAGAACTTTGCGCGAACGGTATAAACAATTCATAAAAACAGCTCAAATGTCAAAAATAGACGTTATGATCGAAATAACTCTAGGTATTGACCTGACTGAAGAAAAAGTCAAATCAATTAGAAATTATAATGTGATTCTATTTGTTGCAGATGAGGTTTATCAAAATTTTTCATATTTAAAAATCATGGATGGTGTTTATAGCTCAAAAGATCTAACAATTCAAACTTTAAAATCACTCGCATGCATGACATAATAATCATAATCAGCCATAAATTAAAATAGCTGATTAGCAAGACCTATGTATGTAGCTGGGGTGAGTTGCAATAGTGTATTTTTATCATTATCTGGGACTGGGAGGCTGTTTATAAATGTATGGAGTGCATCTTTGGTGATTTTCTTACCGCGGGTGAGCTCTTTCATTTGTTCATACGCGTTAGTCACTCCATGCTTTCGCATTACTGTTTGTATGGGCTCCGCTAAAAGCTCCCAGTGGTTATTTAAATCATTTGCCAATACATCTGCGTTAATCTCAAGTTTACCTAACCCAGTTAAAAGCGATGAGTAGGCAAGTGTACTATAACCAATTGCCACACCGATATTTCTTTGCACTGTTGAGTCTGTTAAGTCTCTTTGCCATCTTGAGATCGGGAGCTTTTCCGAGAAATGAGCAAGGAGGCTGTTTGCAAGACCCAAATTACCCTCTGCGTTTTCAAAATCAATCGGATTTACTTTATGTGGCATGGTGGAGCTGCCAATTTCACCTGCAATGGTTTGTTGGGTAAAATAATTTATAGCTATATATCCCCATATATCTCTTGATAAATCAATTAGGATAGTGTTAGTTCTTCGAATAATGTCAAAAAACTCTGCCATATAGTCATGTGGCTCAATTTGGGTGGTAAATGGGTTAAATTTAAGATGTAAAATATCTTCTACAAAGTATTTAGCTAATTCATTCCATTTTATGTTTGGGTAACTTATCAGATGTGCGTTATAATTACCTACCGCACCGTTGATCTTGCCTAATATTTCTTGGTTTTGAAGTTGTTTAATTTGTCTATCTAGGCGATAATATACATTATACATCTCTTTACCCATGGTGGATGGAGTGGCTGGTTGTCCGTGTGTTCTACACATCATCGGAATATGTTTATAGTGAATTGCTAATTCATGTAGTTTATTAATGATTTGGGTGGCTTGTGGAATTAAGATATCCATTTGCAGTTTTTGTATCATAAGCGCATAGCTTAAGTTGTTTATATCTTCTGATGTACATGCGAAATGAACAAATTCTTGGTATTTGTGTAAGATTTGATTTGATTTGATTTTATCTTTAATGTAGTATTCGATAGCTTTTACATCATGATTGGTGGTGCGTTCTATTTCTTTGATGTGAATACATTCAGCTTCATTAAAATTAATAAAAATATTGTCTAACAGGTTTATTTCTTCATGGTTAAGCTTGGGTAGATTTGTTTCATGGGTTGTAAAAAGTAATTTAAACCACTCTAATTCTACAAATAAACGGTTTTTAATGAGACCATACTCTGATGTGATCTCATGTAATTGTTGTACTTTATTGGCATATCTGCCATCTAATGGCGAGATTGCCTTCGTGGAATATTTAATCATTTTGTAATTGTACTTATTAATTGTAATTTATGCATGCATTGCTGGCATCAAAAAATGATATTTCCACACTTCAATACATCGAAGTTCGCAATGACTGTGATTGGGCTTTTCTTGTATCAAATGAGCGTTGTGAGTTGTTTGTAGAGCATGGATTCCCGCCTTCGCGGGAATGACAGGGTTATTCGCGGGAATGACAGGGTTATTCGCGGGAATGACAGGGTTATTCGCGGTAATCCACAAGATAAATCAATAACTACAGAAGATAAAATTGTTATTATTCTTCGGTTTTTTTAGCTCCCACGATTCCAACATCAGCAGCGGCAACAACTTCATTGGTAGATTCTACTTCTTCAGCAATACCCGCAACAATAGCAACTGCCGAGTCGCCTCCACGCAGTAAATTTACCAAAGACACTCCATCTGGTAGTGTGAGGTTTGATAAATGGATCGTTTGGCCTGCTTTAATGTCAGTAAAATCTACTTCAATATATTGTGGTATATTTTTTGCAATAGCACGAATTTCAACATCATTTATAACATGAGTGATATGTGCACCTTGTGTTTTAACTCCAATGCAGTTATCTTCATTAATAAAATGAAGTGGTATGCGCATTTGAATTTCTTCTTTTTCATTTACACGTTGGAAATCTATATGAAGAACTTGATTACGAAATGGGTGTGATTGGTAGTCACGAAGAATCACTTGCTCACTTTTTCCACTAATTGTGATATTTAAAATAGAGGTATGAAAAGATTCTTTTTTTAATGCATACCATAAGGTATTGTGCTCTAGGGATATCATTTGGGTGTCACCAGAGCCATATATAATTCCCGGTATAGAACCACTACGACGAAGGCGGCGGCTCGCACTTCTACCTTGAACATCTCTCGCGTCTGCTGTGATTTGAATTTGAGTCATTGTATAAATTCCTATAAAGTATATAAATATAAATTAGTTATATCGCGACCAATACAACTTTGGAGGGATAATTTTACCATACAAATATAATGACAATGGGGAAATTTGCTATAATTTAACCGTCTACTTGGTTATCTCTTGGTGAATATGCGACCTTTATTTTTAGCCAACCTGGTTTTTTAAGCGCAATTGCATTCTCATTTTCATGCGTTTTAATGCCAACTTTGACAGCGTTAAAGCCTTGTTCTGTTCTGTATTTATGACCACTCTCAACAGTAATTGGTATAGTGTTTGATTTATCTGATAATGTGATCATCTTTTATAAAGCCTCTTCTAATTTCTTTCAACAATTTTTAGCAGTGCATTTGCTTACATTTTTGAATTTTGACTATTTTCGCTAAATTTTAATCTAATAGGCTGGTAAATTTCTTAATAGCGGCGTAATTAAGATTATTATGGGATTAACCCCAGCGATTATCACAAACTTGGACCTCACCATTATTAATACGAGTGGGGAAAGTTCTAATTGCTTCGTAGGCTGGTGCACTTAAAGCAGCTCCATTGCGGATAGAAAAGCGGGCACCGTGACGCGGGCAAATAATCTGCTGGCCATCAATTTTAGCGCAATTTAAATTACCACCATCGTGAGTACAGACATCCTGTAAGGCATAAAACTCTCCATCCAGGTTAAATACCAGAACCCGAATATCCTCAAATTCAACACAGACTGGTTTATCAGGCAAAATTTCAGTTGCCGGGGCAACTCCTAGCCATTTACTCATACGGCTTCTACTAAAATATCTTGATCAACCGTAGCAACTAAATTCATAATTGCCTGTAATGTGCCAGCTAAAGAGCTTGGACAACTCCCGCATGCGCCATGATAATGAACTTGTAAAACATTATCAATTAGGCTAATTACCTCCAAATCACCACCATCACTTTGCAAAAATGGGCGAATCTGTTCATCAAGTACTTTCTTAATTGCAATTAAACGCTCTTGATCTTCTGGGTTGGTTGGGATGATTGAGGCGGCCGCTACCAGTTGGGCAGATTGTTCCTCAGCCGCTGGTGCTGCTCTAAGTGGTATGGCAAGTTTGCGTAATAGATCATTCCATTCTGCTCCCCCATCCTGAGTTACAGTTAACCAGTGATTAAGATAAAACACATTACTGACATGGGGTATGGCAAATATCTCTCTGGCCAATGGATCGTTCTGTGCCTCTGTGGCAGTAGCATACGAGTGTGAAATTCCCCAACTAAGTGGGTCTTCCAAAATAAATTTGCGAGCATTTGGATTTGGCGTATTTTCAATATCGCTAATTTTAGGCATGATATTCTTTCGTAAAATAACTATCAATTGAAGCTCTCGCTTATCAATCTAGGGTATACGTTATGGTTAAGCGCCACCAATCGTTGTGCGCATTGGATCATGCTCGGCCTCAGTTGAGGTTTCGGCACCTGAGTTTAAGGCAGCATGCAGCGTGTGCCAGGGTAAAATGGCGCATTTAACTCGCGTGGGCAGTTGGCTAATTCCAGCAAAAACCGCCAGGCGTCCAATTTGGATTAGATCAATGGCATTAAGCTGACCTTTGGCTAAGGCCAAAAATTCCTGAATCAAGGCTTCGGCATCAGCCCTAGTCTTATTCTTAACCGCAACGGTCATCATTGAAGCCGAAGCCTTGCAAATGGCACAGGATTCACCACTAAATCCAATCGCACAAATTAGATCTTGATTTAACTCTAACGCAATCTGCAAGTGGTCACCGCATAAAGGATTATGCCCTGCGGCTTGGTGGGTTGCTTTTTCTATTTGACCATAATTGCGTGGTTTTTTATTGTGATCAAGTATCACCTCTTGATAAAGATCTTTATAATTACTCATACAACCACTTTCCTACATTGAACCTGCAAAAACTTGTTGAACCGCCACAATGCCCGCTACTAAAGCATCAACCTCAGCAAAGGTATTATACATAGCAAAAGAAGCGCGCGAAGTGGCTGACAGACCCAAGCGGTGCATTAATGGCTGGGTACAATGATGTCCGGTGCGAACAGCAATGCCATCTAAATTAAGCAAAGTGCCTACATCATGTGGATGAATGTCCGCAACAACAAATGAGATTACCGCCACCTTGTTTTTAGCTCTACCAATAATAGTTACTCCAGCTAACTTAGTTATCTGGGCGGTAGCATATTCAAGTAGCTGATGCTCATGCTCTGCTATAGCGACCATACCAATTTGAAGGAGATAGTCAATGGCAGCACCCAGGCCGATTGCCGCGGCAATCGGTGGGGTGCCGGCTTCAAATTTATGCGGGATATGGTTATAGGTGGTCTTAGCAAAGCTAACCACTGCAATCATATCCCCGCCGCCTTTAAACGGCTGCATAGCCTCAAGCAGACTTGCCTTACCATATAAAATACCAATTCCGGTAGGCCCACCCAATTTATGTCCGGAAAAAGCATAAAAATCGCAATCCAAATCCTGAACATCAACACTCATGTGAGGCACGGCCTGAGCTCCATCTACTAATACTGGCACTTTATGGCCATGGGCAAACTTAATCATTTCACGAATTGGATTAACCGTGCCTAAGCTATTGGAAACATGACTAATTGCAACAAACTTAGTGCGTGGATTAAAAAGTTTCTGATACTCATCAATTAAAAGCTCACCGGCATCATTAATTGGCACCACTCGGATTATGGCACCTTTTTCTTCAGCCAGCATCTGCCATGGAACAATATTGGAATGATGTTCAAGCACGGTTAAAATAATTTCATCGCCAGCTTGAATAAATTTCCGGCCATAGCCATGCATCACTAAATTAATTGATTCGGTGCAACCGCTAGTAAAAATTATTTCGCGAGTTTCTGCAGCATTAATAAAACGTTGAACCTTGCCCCGAGCCTCCTCAAAGCGCAGAGTTGCAGTTTCAGATAAATAGTGAACCCCACGATTAATATTGGCATGCTCATTAGTTTGATAATCAACTAAGCGTTGAATAACTTGCTGCGGCATTTGGCTCGAGGCGGCATTATCCAAATAAATAAGTGGCTTATCATTTACTTTAAGCTTTAAAATTGGAAAATCTTGACGAATTTGTGCCACTACAAATGGCGCAGATCTTTGGCTGGTAATGTTACTCATAGCTTATAGTCCACCCAGTTGAGACGGCTCCAGGTGCCATGTTTGCTGAAGCACGGTTTGCTTTAATTTGTGCTGCAATGATTTAACCCCAATCCGATCAATAACCTCCGCACCAAAAGCATAGCTCAAGAGGCTGCGTGCTGTTAGGGCAGATAAGCCTCGACTTTGTAAATAAAAGATTTCTTCTTCGTCCAATTGCCCAACGGTAGCACCATGAGTACATTTTACATCATCGGCAAAAATTTCCAACTGGGGCTTGGTGTCCACATGAGCCTTGCTGCTTAATAATAAATTATGGCTAGCCAGATGAGAATTCACCTGTTGTGCACCCGGATTAACAATAATTTGTCCATTAAATACCGCATGAGCTGCCCCATTAACAATACACTTATGCAGTTGATGGCTAGTCCCGTTAGCAGCCTCATGTAAAATACAACTGTGGGTATCGGATAACTGAAATTTATTAATCATGGTTAAGCCATCGACACTACATTCTGCACCTGGTCCATTTTGGTTAATTTTCAAATTATAGCGCGAAATCTGAGCGCCAAGATTAATACTTACCGAGTGATAACGACTGTCACGCTGCTGACTAACAAAGCAAGTTGCCAAATGAATTCCCTGAAGCCCTTCACGCTGAATTCGAATATGCTCAAGCTTGGCATTATCTGCCAAAATTATTTCGCTTAAGGGTAAACTGCAGTAGGCCATTTTGCTTGGCGCAGCATTGGCGGATGCATCTAATTTCGAGTTGGGAGGCAAATTCGCAGACGAGTCTCCTTCGTTGAAGATCACATAATCTTCAATAAGACACAGAGAGCTACTTTTATCTACTATAACCAGGGTTCGTGGATAACTGATAGTTTCTCCTTGACTGGCAATAAATAAAAGCTGAACTGGAGTAGTTAGTTCCAAGTTGGCCGGAATATACAGCAAGGCCCCATCGCACATAAAAGCATTACTAGTGGCTGTAAATAAATCACCTTCATCTAGTTGACCCAAATGCTGTTGAATTAAATCTTCTCGTCTAGAAAGTGGCAGATTGTTAATTTCAATCCCGCTTGGAACCAGGCTTAAATCCGATAGGTTTGCCGTATAAACTCCATTGATAAAGACCAAGCAGATACTCGCTTCCTCAAGATAAAACGCGGCTAGGTCAGCTTGAACCAATTGGCTAAGTGAGCTAGATAAATTCCAAGAACGTTGAGTTAAGCGCGAAATATCGCTAAAGCGCCAGTCTTCATCATTAACAGTTGGAAAGACCGTTTGTTTAAGTTGCTTGGCTCCTATGCCACGCAGCTTATTAATTGCTGCACAACTACTGGGTAACTGTTGCGCTTGCGCCGCTTGCAGACTTTGGGGTTTATCCAAGTTAACGGCTAATTTAGTCATGGCGTCACTTTAGCTGTCTGGGCGGCAGCTTCAGTATTAACCCAGTCATAACCGTGCGCTTCGAGTTCCAGGGCTAAATCCTTATTACCGGTTTTGATAATGCGGCCATCATCCATTACATGGACAAAATCGGGTACAATATAATTCAGCAAGCGTTGATAATGGGTAACTAAAACCGTGGCATTCTCAGGGGTAGCTAGCTGATTGACTCCAGTTGCAACTACTCGCAGCGCATCGATATCAAGTCCAGAATCGGTTTCATCAAGCAGTGCCAGTCGCGGTTCAAGTAACGACATTTGCAAAATTTCATTCCGTTTTTTTTCACCACCGGAAAAGCCTTCATTGACACTGCGTTCAAGAAAGTCCGGATTCATTTCAAGCACTTGCATTTTTTCACGCACAAAGTCATCAAATTCAAGTGGATCAAGCTCTTCTTTACCACGTGATGCTTGTAAAGTATTATATGCTAAGCGCATAAACTGGCTATTCCCAACTCCAGGAATTTCAATTGGATACTGAAATGCTAAAAATATTCCCGCGCGCGCGCGCTCTTCGGGACTAAGCGTAAATAAATCTTGACCGGCAAAATAAATTTCACCGCTAGTAACCACATACGCCGCATGCCCGGCTAAAACTTTAACAAAGGTACTTTTACCTGAGCCATTAGTTCCCATAATCGCATGAATTTCACCGCTTTTTACGGTTAAATTTAAGCCTTTTAGTACTGGAACGCCATTCACACTGGCACATAAGTCACGAACTTCAAGCACTATTGTGCTATCTTGATAAATCATCCAATGCTTCCTTCTAATTTAAAACTAAGTAAATTTCTGGCTTCAACTGCAAACTCTAAAGGCAAGTGTTGAAATACCTCTTTGCAAAAGCCATTAATAATCATCGATACAGCCGCCTCAGCATCAATCCCACGCTGAGCAAAATAAAACAACTGGTCTTCACCAATTTTTGAAGTAGAAGCCTCATGTTCTACTTGTGAGTTATTGTTATGAACCTGAATATAGGGGAAAGTGTGGGCACCTGATTGTTGACCAATTAGCATTGAATCACATTGGGAGTAATTGCGAGCACCTTCTGCACTTGCCGCAATTTTAACTAAACCACGATAACTATTATTTGATTTGCCCGCCGAAATACCCTTACTCACAATTGTGCTACGGGTATTTTTGCCAATATGAACCATTTTAGTGCCGGTATCGGCCTGTTGATAATGATTGGTAACTGCCACGGAATAAAACTCGCCAATTGAATTTTCACCAAGCAAGATCACCGATGGATACTTCCAAGTAATAGCGGCTCCGGTTTCAACCTGAGTCCAAGAAATTCGTGAATTTTTGCCTTGCGCCAAACCGCGTTTAGTTACAAAATTGTAAATCCCTCCGACTCCATTTTTATCACCTGCATACCAATTTTGGACGGTTGAATATTTAATTTCAGCATCATCTAGCGCTATTAGTTCTACTACTGCCGCATGTAACTGATTACTACTAAAGGCCGGAGCGGTACAGCCCTCCAGATAGGACACAGAGGCTCCTTCTTCGGCAATAATTAAGGTACGTTCAAATTGCCCGGATTCCTCGGTATTAATGCGGAAGTAGGTCGATAAATCCATTGGGCATTTAACCCCTTTGGGAATAAAGCAAAACGAACCGTCAGTAAAAACTGCTGAATTTAAGGCGGCATAAAAATTATCTCCCGGCGGTACTACACTGCCAAGATATTTTTGCACCAATTCAGGATATTTTAAAACCGCCTCAGACATGGAACAAAATAGAATTCCAACTCCAGCTAGCTTCTCTTTATAGGTAGTGCTCACCGAAACACTATCAAAAATCACATCAACAGCCACTCCAGCTAAAGCCATCCGTTCATGCAAAGGAACTCCCAGCTTAGCAAAGGTTCTCAGCAGCTCAGGATCAACTTCATCAATACTTAATTTAGGTTTTACCTTGGGCGCTGAATAATAGCTGATATTTTGATAGTCAATAGCGGGATGTTTAACATTTTGCCAGTGCGGTTCTTGCAGATTAAGCCAGTGGGCATAGGCTTTAAGCCTATAATCGAGTAACCATTGCGGCTCATTTTTTTTAGCCGAAATCATCCGGATAGTATCTTCACTCAAACCTTTGGGGGCAGTATCTGATTCGATATCGGTTACAAAGCCGTGTTTATAAGGTTGGTTAATGATATTTTGTAAAATTTCGCTCATTTTTTAACTCTTTTGTAAATAACTATTAGCGCCGCCAGATACGCTTATACTTGCACATTAATTATTCATCACTTTCTGCAAAGCCTGGTCAAGTTGGATACACGCAACCGGGCAAACAATCTGGCACTGTGGCTCATCAAAGTGCCCGACACATTGGGTACATAATTCAGGATAGATCTCATAAATTTCAGAACCTTGGTAGATCGCTTTATTCGAAAAGACTGGCTCACATACATCGCAGTTAATGCATTATTCGGTAATAACTAATGACATTTACTTATTTTCTTTTTGGCAAGTTTAAGCTTGCCAGCTTGAAACGGTAAAACTTTCACCACAGCCGCATTTATCTTTACCATAATAAAGCCTAGTTAATAAACAATATTATATAATAGTTGAGTAAACTAGTCAAGTATTATAACCTACATTCCGCACAAAAATTTTAATTTTTAGATTTATTAATCGCCCATTCAAGAATGAAAAAGACATAGGACTTATGAGTCATATGATCGTAGGCATTATAACGAGGAAAAATAAATTTAAATCCCCAGAGGAAGCCCAACAAAAAGTTTTTTTAACTCATGGATTACAGATATTAAACTCAATAAAGAAAATATCTCAAATACTGTAGTAAGTGCTCGTGCAAGATGGTGCATTGAAAATTAAACGTTTAGTACACTAAAAAATTTAAGGTATAATTTTGAACACAATTATGGTCACGGATCCAATAATTTAAGTGTAGTATTGTGCAACTTAACGTTTATTGCATTTGCAATTGATCAAATACAGGCATATTGTGGCTATTATTTTAAACAGGCATTAAAGGTGGTATCCGCAAAAAAATATATTTGAGAAAAAATTCGCACGGTGTTTACTTTATTTGTGGTTAATTCATGGGATGACTTTTATAACAAATTAATTGATGTATATGGCAGTAAAATGAAATTATCACTTGATCCTCCAGTATAGTTGGAGTGTTAATTTAATTATTGCGCGAGATTTAAAAATTGGAGAAATA
>CANISK010000010.1 GCA_947470205.1 Neisseriaceae bacterium
AATAAATTTTTATTTTCGGTAATTTATATTTGAGTAATCTTATTGGTAATAAAGATGTTTAAAGATAAATATTGATTCTATATTTTTGAGGTTTTTATAGTAATTTACCAGATTTTTAGGTTTCATATTACGTATTGGAAAAGTTACGGGTTAAATTTGATGCAAATTTAACATGCCTCCATCTAAAATAATGTCATTGCCTGTCATGAAATTATTTTGTTCAAGCATCAACACAACAGAATAGACATCTTCTACAGTTCCACAATGACCAGTATAATAAGTGTTGCTATAATCCTTTAAACCGCCGTTGTATTTTTTTCTAATCATTGGTGTATCTATTGTTGCTGGAGATATTGAGTTAATAAAAATTTTATCTTCAGCATGCTCAATTGCTGCCACCTTTGTCATGTTAATAATTGATGCCTTTGCTGCGCTATATGCAATAAAATTTTTCATTCCAATAGAGCCTGATACACTGGCAATATTTATTATTTTGCCACCTCCATTTGATTTCATTATTTTGATTTCTTGTTTTAATGCGTTAAATGAAGGTAAAAAATTTTGTGCCCATTGAGTGCTTATCTCTTTTGCTGAAAATTGAATTAATTTGTCTCGTATACATGATACACCAGCACAATTGATGGCTAAATCTATTCGTGGTATCTTTTCAAATGTAGCAATAGTCATTTCTTCGTCGCACAAATCACATATATATGAAATTAAATTTTCTTCATTATTTTTTTCACGATCAATCACAATTACCTGATATTCTTTTTTAGTATATTGTTGTGCAATATATTGACCAATACCAGATGCTCCGCCAGTAACAACAACATATTTTTTCATTATTATAATTTCCCCCTTAAAGTTATATAAAAATTTCATATTATAGTATGATTATATTATGGTTATACTATCATATTTCTTGAAGTATAAAAATATTGCAAAACAACAGAATAAAGATTGTATTTAAAACACATCGTTCCAATTGCCTCATTAATTGCCTTATTTTGACTTAATACAGTGTTTATTATGAAAGCCTTTATCATAAGTTTATTTAGCAATCATAAGCTTCCGAAGAGGTTTTTTATTTTTCAATATTGGCTAAAATAAGACTCGCGGAAATTTCTGGGATTATCTGTTAGAACCCCTAACCACAAAAATGTCGCTAGGTTCTAAGTTTTTCTAAGCTGCCTATGTGGCAGTGAACAATTGTCACGTTTTGAGTAAATTTATTTGTTTCTAAGCTACCTATGTGGCAGTGAACAATTAATAAACTATAACGCATTTTATAAGTGCTTTCTAAGCTGCCTATGTGGCAGTGAACTCATACTAAACAGGCAGGTGTGCCAGTTGAGATTTCTAAGCTGCCTATGTGGCAGTGAACTTATTTTGTAATAGTCCGTATCCTGCTATTGTTTTCTAAGCTGCCTATGTGGCAGTGAACCCTGATAATTGGGCTGATGAAGAAGTGGACGATTTCTAAGCTGCCTATGTGGCAGTGAACGTGGAGTGGGGCGTTGAGTTGCCTGATAATTGTTTCTAAGCTGCCTATGTGGCAGTGAACAAGACGTCCTAAGTATGCAGGTATATCCTGATTTTCTAAGCTGCCTATGTGGCAGTGAACGCTATGACCAGTGGGCTTTTCTAACTCATGTATTTCTAAGCTGCCTATGTGGCAGTGAACTAATAATATAATTGATAATATATTTGCATGAATTTCTAAGCTGCCTATGTGGCAGTGAACGCTTAGCATATGAAGAATTATCAATAACTCTTTTTCTAAGCTGCCTATGTGGCAGTGAACGCGATAACTAAGGGGCTTTTCTAACTCATGTATTTCTAAGCTGCCTATGTGGCAGTGAACCAAATACCCCATGTTATGTTATAATATTGTCATTTCTAAGCTGCCTATGTGGCAGTGAACGATAGTGAAATAGATAATAACGAAGTGGATGGTTTCTAAGCTGCCTATGTGGCAGTGAACATTTTGTTGTTTTTGTAATTCGATATCAATCTTTTCTAAGCTGCCTATGTGGCAGTGAACGCATTAGTGATGGGATACATTGTTGCAATAAATTTCTAAGCTGCCTATGTGGCAGTGAACTTAAGCCGATAAGCGTTTCCAATAGCCCAATTTTTCTAAGCTGCCTATGTGGCAGTGAACACGAAAAATTCAAAGAATACTCATTGCTGTTGTTTCTAAGCTGCCTATGTGGCAGTGAACATCATGTCCGACCAAAGGTCTATATCTCACGTTTTCTAAGCTGCCTATGTGGCAGTGAACTGATGAGTACAATTGCTAAAGATTACAAAATATTTCTAAGCTGCCTATGTGGCAGTGAACACTTTTCTTTGATATAACTTGTGAGCATCGGTTTTCTAAGCTGCCTATGTGGCAGTGAACAGTGCCACCCACAATACATAAATAACTATACTTTTCTAAGCTGCCTATGTGGCAGTGAACATTAGTATTTGTTGTCCGACTGTTATGCCATTTTTCTAAGCTGCCTATGTGGCAGTGAACCCGACCAGATATTGAGTATTTACTCCATTTTATTTCTAAGCTGCCTATGTGGCAGTGAACCGTTGCTAATCGGAATAATTCTTTGATAATCCTTTCTAAGCTGCCTATGTGGCAGTGAACGCTTAATGTCTTCAGCTATTTGATAGGTAATTTTTCTAAGCTGCCTATGTGGCAGTGAACTAATATGTTCTTCTATTATTTCCGAGATATTATTTCTAAGCTGCCTATGTGGCAGTGAACGTTATAAGTCAAGTATTATTTGTATTTATTATTTTCTAAGCTGCCTATGTGGCAGTGAACCCGCAGGCGGATCTAATATAGTATTATCATTCTTTCTAAGCTGCCTATGTGGCAGTGAACCCATTAATGCACCACCACCGCTTTTAGCATATTTTCTAAGCTGCCTATGTGGCAGTGAACCGTTGCTAATCGGAATAATTCTTTGATAATTTTTTCTAAGCTGCCTATGTGGCAGTGAACTTTGTTAATCAATCCAGCAACCTGCTGTCTATTTTCTAAGCTGCCTATGTGGCAGTGAACCATACACTCATAAAGATAAAATTCAACAACTTTTTCTAAGCTGCCTATGTGGCAGTGAACTTATCTTTGTATTGAATTGTGTACTCATTGCCTTTCTAAGCTGCCTATGTGGCAGTGAACTTTAACTCTTGGACTGCCTACAAGTGCTACGTTTTCTAAGCTGCCTATGTGGCAGTGAACATTACTCATTGACCGAATATAAACCGCTTAACTTTCTAAGCTGCCTATGTGGCAGTGAACGTGGTTATCCTGTGACTGTGGATTTAGCCAGTTTTTCTAAGCTGCCTATGTGGCAGTGAACAAATGCAAGGGGCATCAATATTATCACGGTTGTTTCTAAGCTGCCTATGTGGCAGTGAACAAGATTTTAACATAAAAAAATAAACTTACAACAATAAACTAGGCGACAATTTATCATTTCCACCAAAGTTTTTAGCGATTGCTGTAAGCTACTGATATTATTTAATGTATTAAAGAACGAAAAAATATTGGGTTAAAACTCTGGAACTGTTGCATTCGCACTTAGACCATATGAGCTAAAACAACCACCCTCCGCATGACCTTTATTCTCTTTATGAATAAACAAGCGGAACTGATGCTGATTGGTCAGACTCTTTAGCTGAACAAACGGTAAATCAGATGTAGCTATGACATTGTTATAACGTTTCACAGCTTCATCAAAATTAATATCACCTCGCTTAATACGATGACGAGCTAAACGATCAACATTAGTTTTAAATTGTTTGCGGCTAAATATTACATAACCAGTGATTTTATTTGAAGGTACTTCACGAATCGAGGTAATATGCAAATAGTCACTCAAACGATCCAACCAATCCTTTATCTTAAAATTATGTAATTCTTCCTCGCTATTTGCAAACACACGCAATTTAGAGCCTAAAAACCCGATACCCCTTTCTTCATTAAAGCGATATTCAGGAAACGATACACCTATGTTTGATTTATCATTGTGAGCTTTATTTTCCACTAAGGCCAAATGAAGTTGGGCATAAAGTTTTGACCAGATGAAATATATTGCAATTTCTTCCTGTGCAATCAGTGTTATTTCTTGATAATAAAGCATTAGATTACTCCTTATCATTTTTATCCTTCCCTTTTTTTTTATCTTTTCCCTCACCCTGGAAAAGCCCCCCACGAATCAGATTCGCAACAACGTAATTTGCTTGTTCACCGATGTCATTCCCGCCAAGCCAAGACAAAATCAAACTATAAAGATCTATAGGTGATTTTTCTCTAAATGCTTGACCAATTTGTGTTACCGAACCATAAGGTTCTGCAGCAATCGGAAACTTGGCATCAGGATGATACCAATTATCAATCGTTCGTATTGCGTTGCCTATTTTTACATTGTGTATAGCTGCACAATTATCAAGCTTAAACAATTCTTTACCTTTTGCATTCATGTTCATTTCTTGAGAAGGAAATACATGTTGACCATTACCCAGCTTAGCATAAGCCTCAATTCGCAAAAATACAAAACTATTCTCGCTGCCATTAATTCCTGCTAACATATGATTTTTTAGTACGTTCAAATTCACATCACTTTCATTTATAGAAAAATCATTCAATGAATAATCTCTGGCATTAAACTCCAATGGTGTTTCTTTGCCATGCAAATAAACCATAATGCGAATTTCCTCAGCGCAAACTCTATTGCGCCACAAATATCGACCGTTAGCAATATTATGTGCGTAGCGTAATGCTAACGTTTCTAAGCCACTGCCATTTTTCTTAAAATCTCTAACCTTTTCAATTAGAACTTCTTCAAAATCTGGACGATTACATGCGAAAGGTTTTCCTAAATTACCAATTAGTCTCAAGGTAAAACTTAACCTTAACGTATCTTTATCCATTGGTAAATTAGCATCATCACTATCAGAAGCAACAGGGTTTGGTTGTGACTTTTTATCATCATCAATACCATAGGCACTTTGCGTTGATCTATTTTTTCTTTTAGTAATAGGAATTGGTTGCCATTCTTTCGGTTTTTTAATATCATTCCAATTACCAGAAGACATCAAGCCATCCGAGACTTCCAATTTTCTCTCAAATGAAAGCACACTTGGTAACTCTATTTTTTTATTTGCAGTACTCACATCAATTCTCCTTAAAAATAATATTTAATAAAAATCTAATTCCGTATTGGCAGAGGCACTTTCACTTTCTGACGGTTGATATGCCACAGATTGATTATTTAACAATTGCTTGCATAAATACCAATTTTCCTCATAGTGATAGTTCCAAAGGCAGTTTTCCAATTCATCACCTGTTTTAATACGATGTACACTCATCCACTCACCGACACTGTGTACCGCTTCTACAAAACAGACGGGCGTTTCATAATCTCGCGTATTTTTAACTTTACACTGCTCATATACTGGCGAAATTGCTTTATAACCAACCATAATCGGCACCAAATAGCCTGGATTGGGTTTGGGTATATATTCCCAATCCGCATCTGTTTCCTCATTAGGATTAATATATGCCTGCCATTGTTGTAATAACTTGTTATTTACCTCATTGGGTTCTAGAGCATCAAAATAATTAATCAAAATATCATCAATGGAATCACTTGAATAACGCTTTTCTAAGTGCTTCAGCCAAATATCTTGCAACTCTGAACCCCTTGTAATATCGTCTTTAGCCATTCTTGACAGATACTTTGAGATTAGGTCTTGCTTTGGTCTCGCATGCTTCTTTATTGCTGCAAAATCAAGCCATGCATCTAATAATTCTGCTTGAGGTTTAATTTTACAAAGTGATTCATAGTGCTCTTTTAAAAAAGATGATCTATCAATCAAGACAAAACCAGGTAATAATTTTCTTTTAATCAAGCGGATACTTGCTGGTTCAGTGGAAAAAATATCTATGTTAATATCTTCATTAATGACCGTACCACCTGCCAAATGCTGAATAAGGCAAACATTTTTAAGCCAATCAATAAAACTATCTTTTCTATTCCCAATATTGCCATCACATCTTATCAACAGAGAAACAATCATATTCATTTTTCCCTCTTCAATCACTGGCGGTGTTGATGATTTATTGTGCGAGCTCAGATAGGGTGGATTACGACTTTGGGTAAATTCTTTTTCATATTTGCCATAAGTATGCACATGATGTGAGTGGGAAATTACAGCGCAACCAGACAAATTGATATCACTGAATTTATTTTCTTTACTCAACTTACGAGCTAGATTATGTGTGTAACCTAAAAAATGTGTAATAGCTGGAAATCCCCAAGTAAAACCAGCAATCGCATTTGCATTTTGAATTTTTAATTTGTTAATCAATATAAATTGGCTCATTCTACCACCCTTTTTGCTTTAATGTCGATAGATACCAGTTCATCAAATTCACGAAGTGCTGATTCCATCAATTTTAGCCATATCCGAGTATGATCTGGCTGAGGTGAAAATTTTTTGTTTTTTTCAACCAAAACCCAATTCAACCAACGAGCAAAATCTTCACACACAACAGCTTGCCAAATGTTATGTTTTCTTTCTGCCTGAAAGAGATCATCATCTCGGTATGGATCAAGAAACAATTGATGTTCTCGCTTTAATTTTATATCATTATTAACTGTCCAACCAGACTCAATATCTTGAATAATAGTCGCATAATCAAGAATAGAATCAATAATACCACCAACCCAATCATCAATCCATTGCTTTCTTTTTGGATCTTTAATACTTAATCCAATTTTATCAAAACGAATTAGAAAATCATGCAAATAATCAATGTCGTCATTTGAAATATGGTACTTAAGTTGTATGTCAAAAAATGATTTTTTATACACAGGTGATTTGAGTTGAGATTGCCATCTCGGCGGCGCTGATAAAAATAAATGCAACTTCCCACCTCTCTTCCCATTGAGTTGGGATGCATTGTTATGATTGCTTGCTGTAACACCAATTTTTCCTTTTCCAGAAAAACTTACCACTTCAATTGTTGAAAATTTTTCTTTACTCTCAAAATCGTCTCTCATTTTCTTTTGTCGCTCATTAAATTCTTTTGTCACCAATTTTTCAAAGATTGCGTGCGCAAAAGAAGATGACTTCATAATGCTTAAAAGATGATAATTATCTGTACTTTCTGATGATTTGATGATTGGAAAGTATACTTGCTTAGCTAAACTGTGGCTTGCTAATTCATCTGATCGCAATGCATTTGAAAAAACTTTATTCCAATCAAGATAATTATCATCAGAAAATTTTCTTAAAACTTGGCTATTTTCATTTGCCAATTCAGCAGCTAATTTAACTCCATTACATTCTAACTCAAGAAATTGGAAAACTGGCGCATACTGATTGCCCGCAACTGCACCATCAATCGCCTTAATTCTAAGAGATGATGTAGTCACATAACTAGAATTTATGATTTCAACTTGATCATATATGGACGGCGTATCAATCTTGGAGTGTGTCAGTTTGCTTACGTGCGTCGCAAAACTCACACTCGCTGCATTCTTAGATGCCTCTGAAATCCAAAACTCAGGATCATATTTTTTGGTTATTTTTTCAACTTCTTTAGTATACTCATACTCATTAATAAGCGATGAAATAGCATCGAAAACTTCTTTATCATTCGCACTCAAACCATTTATTATTCTAAAAAAACCTTGGATTCTACGACGCTGAAAATCAATTGGCTCTTCATCTTTATTCATCTTCAATTTTTCATCTTCAAAATGCTTCATTAACGAATGGTCATTGGAATAGAAATTTTTTAGCACTTCTTTTATATATTTTTCTTCTTCCAAGTTACGTTTCTGCAAAAAAAAGTCAGAAATAACACTCTCCCATGACTGCAAAATTGATTGTCCTTCACTCATTATTTAACTCCTGATAAATACCTAAATTCGGATGGTAACAATAAGATCTACCATCATAATCGATAAGACGCACCTCACCAAAGCGTTTGCTGGTTTGCTCTAAGTCAATCTCAAAATTCTTGGCAAGATTTTTATAGATGTTTTGAGCATTCAAATTAAACCAAAATCGGCATCCAAGATGATTTATATATGGCAGTTCAATATTCTTAATCTCTATAATGGGTTCACACAACTTAGCTGGGCGTACATCTTCATTTTTCCATTGCCATTTTTCTTTTGAATACTCGTCTTTCAAAACCAAATAATACGCTTCATCTTTTTGTGATTGCCTAAAGCGCTGCTGCCGTTGAACTTCACCACACCAATGAGGATGAAGCTTATCCTTCCACCAGACTTTAGCGCCACCAATCGCCTCATCATTCTGTTTGTCACCAAATAATCGTGTAGTAATGGCTTTTTGCTCAAGCCCAATAAGATTCATTTTACTTTTATCTTCTGAGAGCATAATCTTAGGTATTGAAGTAATTATTTGGTACTGTTCATCTGAGACAAGCTCTTCAAGTTTGTGCGATTCCAACTTGAGTTTTGAAGACTCAAAACCAGGCTTTTCAAAGCAAATATCCTTTTTGCATAGTGCTTTATAGTTCTCATTTAACAGACAAATATTAGGTAACTTTGGCGCTATATTTCTATGTCTCAATATACGCCCAGCCAATTGTACAATTGAACGCATCGAACTTGGCTCAACTATAGCCCAGTCATAATCATGATCTCTACCAACTTCAGCTACTGGAGATGCTAACACCACGAAAACATGATTCATCTGAGAATAAGTAGACAATACTTTGACAATCTCCTCCTGCATCCAGATCGCATCTGGATCATGGCGTTTTAGAATCTTGTCTAGCTTAGATTCTATATGCGAGCGCATGGCAAGTGGATAACGACTGTGGTAAACACAGTAATGTATCAACGTATCTGGTGGCGAATTCATTGCCAATAACTTTTTGGTTACCGCAACCAGTGGATTGATATTAGCCATACGCACCAAACCAATAGATATTTTTTTATTTTCCTTGGTTAAATAGTGCTGTTTGTGTAGAAGAAGAATATTATCATGAACGGTTTTAGCTAAATTATCAATATTATTATGATTATCTGTTGCTTCTATCTTAGCAATATAACCTTTTCTCTTAGCCTGAGTATGTAGTTTGATATTATCTACACGTTTTTTGATAAATACATCATGTTGTTTTATAAATGTAGCAACATCAGAAATTTGTATAGAGCTACAACCAAACTCATCAAACCAAGCACAATTTATATTTTTATTCCAATCTTGAATATTCGCAGTGGCATATTGCTCCCAACCAGAGGAATAGGATTCAAATAATGCATATGAAAGTGCTGGCGGCATAGTAGCTGTAGATAATAACACTCTACTACCCAAAACCCCCGCCCAATGCACTAAGCGACAAAGTGCAGGTAAGTCTTCAAGCCCAAAGTCGTCTGGCTCATCTAGGACGAGATCAGACGTCAGTAAGCGCAGCATCGGAGCAATTTGTTTGCCCCCTCTTGTGCCTTCAGTAGCTGGCATTAAGTGATCAATTGTACTTACTACAATTGGCGCTTGAATCAGTTTTTCAATTTTATCATCGTGCTCCGTCCAGCGTTTTAAACTGTGATCCCCGAGCTCGCCTCGATAATCAATATATGTATCATCGTCCATCAGGTGCTCTTGTGATTCGCTACCTGTTAAGATTTGGGTTGATTCTTGAACGGAAGTGGTGTTTTCGTTTGTTTCATTTTCAAATAATTGTTTAACCGCGCGACCACCAACCAGCACAGCCAAATCTTCTTCGTTTATTTTTAGTTTATCTCGGTACTCAATACCAGTTTGTAGTGTCAAAGTTCTTAAGCCTATCGCCACACTAAAACGGATTCTACCTACCGCAGTCCCAATGGCATACATAATTTTAGCATTAGCTTGTGTTTTACCCATGCCAGTTGAAGCCATATTGATACCAAAAAATCCTTGATTTACTACTTCAACACCCAACTGTTGAGCTAATTTTTTTGCTTCATCTTGCCAGCCATATTTTTCTTTTTTACTTTTTTCTGTGTTGCTTTCTAATGCATTGTTTTTATCAAGGCTTTTTAATGTATTATTGAGCTTTGACAAAGCGGTGACAATTTTAGCAGCATGATGTGCCACACCAATATGATGCTCATCGAGCTTTTGTTTTAAAGTATTTGTCTCTCTATTAGTATTAGCATATGCCATATAAGATGGATCTTGCCATTCTTTTTTTACATCTGCTTGGGAAGAATAATAATGATCAGCTAACATCAAAGCTAGACGTGCAAGATGACTAGTAAACAAATCTTTGTGGAGCAAATTTGAAGATAAATTTGGTAGCTTTAAAATTGCCTCTGATGCAATCAAACAAGCTTTTGCTCGCCAAAGGTTACTTTCAACTGGCAACCCCTTCTCAAACGTCCAGTTATCCTTTACACGATTTTTTTGCTCTTCCTCATTGCAACGTGGCGAATTCCAATTTGCATCAAAATTATTATTAAACCAATCACCCACGTATTCCATGTTAGGCGGATTTGTTTCTGAGCTTGGGAATACGGGCAATTTGTGATGAGAAAGAATTAACCAAGCTACTAATTGTGCGAAATGCGGTAGGTTTTTGAGTGGGTGATTATTTTGAATGCCACCCTCATCAACACCATCCTTAAAGCAGGATGAAAACATATCACCATCAACTCTTATTAATGCTTCCAACCACTCTTTATCAGATGATTTGTCCTGAACAAATGCCTGAACAAATGCCTGAAAAAGACGCATGGAAACCCATTCATGCCGATATGGTTCAAACACATCACTTTTAATGTTTGGATCAAGTTTTTCCTGAAAAAGATTATTTGCCTTACCAAAATCATGGAAAAGTCCTGCAATTACAGCTGCATACTGAATAATAGTTAAAGTTTTCCACTGAGATTTATCCATATATTGCTTAATTCCAGTTTCCGTAAAATTAACAGGCACGATACCCTGACTATTAAATTTACCCTGATTGCCGACTATCCATTGTAATTCGCTACGAGTACGAGTTTTAATCCGGTGACATGCAACCGCGGTATTTTTAGTTGCAGTTTGACGGAGTAACTTCTTAACTGCCAATAAACCTTCTTCAGTAATAACAGTTTGCCAAGCATTATCACCAATCCGATTGGCAAAAGCATCAAGCACTCTTCTGGTTCGAGCTAAAGCTTTTTTTTCACATTGAGAAATAAATGTCACAATCATGATTCATTTTCCGAATCTAGTGCGAATTTTTGCACGGCTTTTTCCTTTACCTGATCAAACATAAAATCTAAGGCTTTGTGTTCAATAAACTTCTGTAGAATTTGTTGCCTAAATTCATGATCTGACATTTTTTCATTGGCAGAGATAAAAGCCCACGGTAAAACAATTGCGTCTTTAATTAAATCGGCAATATCAAATACGAGTGCACCACGACGTGTTTTCCCATGCATTACCGCGAATGAGTGACTGATTCCCAATACCCACAGACAAGTAGCCGCCAATCCATACGCCAAATAATTTCCATGGTTTAAGAATTGATTGGCTAAATCGTTATGCCCATGATCTCGGGTAAAATTTTGAGCGCCACAACGAGTTGCCGCAATTTTATATAATGACTTTGTAGTTACTGCTTCAGCTAATAATAACTCACCAACTGACTGCATGGTCATTATCTTGCTACTAAAATTATTTATAGTTCTCTCAATATCTTGATCATCGATATAAAATCCTTCGGCTTGGAGTTCTTTATCTTTCGTCCAGATTTTTTTAATAAATTCAACTCTGGCAACCTGAAATTGTTTCGCAACTTGCAGACGTTTTTGTTCGTCAAACCAAAAAGACATCCACCCTTGCATATATTCGGTTGGACGATATTCGCTTTGTGGAGTCATCCATTCAATTTCATTTGCCATTAGTAAGGGAGCGCCGCCTCCACCACAAAATCCAACCAATACGCCAGCACTGGCAAGCATTCGCATTGCAGCTTGAGTAATTGATGTGCCATTTCCAAGCATAATAACTGTAGTGTTTGCAATTGGAATATTCCAGAATAAATTTTCTGATTTACTTTCGGTTAAATATAGCACTCGCCCATCTTTTTGCATCACTCTACAATGCTCAAGATAATAAATGTTTGCTCGTTTGGAATGTAAAATTGCCTTTAATTCCTTAGATGGCAACGCGTCCATTTCAGTTCCTTGTGTTCTAGAAAAAGCAATATTATAACATATTGTTTGCTGATTTTATTTGGGGTTCCATGTGTAACTCCCAGATTTTTCCGAAATCAACTTAGGTATTTTTTCCCATCCCACGAAATCAACGGTTTGACTTTGTTGTCCTAATTGATTCTAGCTCATAACAATGATTTTACCGCATATCCGGGGTAAATCGGCAATGAGAATCTTAAAAATACGCATAATCAATTGTTAAAACTATATTTTATTGTATAAATATTCACGTTTTGAATCAATCATATTAGCCCCGCCAATTGCTCTTAAGATACATCATATTTTACTTTGATCTTCTCAACTGTATTGAGTGCAACCCTGTATATATACCCCACACCAGCTGATAACCCTCTTAAATTTTGTATGTCAACTCGATATTTATTTCCAATTCTCATGCTGCCCAATCCAGTGCCACCACCAATACCAGCTGTTGTTTCAACTTGGTGTGTCATTTCATAACTCTTTTCAGTGCCCACTGTATTTGCAAATGATTCTAGGTCATATTGATTTAACGATCTTAAAATCACTCTTGTATTTGTATTTGCATTAATACTACTTACAATGCTTTTCCCTAAATCATTCTTATTGGCAATTGTTTCTAGTGATTGTGAGCCAATAACCCCATGTAATCCATTTGATCTATGGGTAGCCAATGAAGTCACTACTGATGCACTTGCATAACTGCCAAATTCATCAAAAATAACCAATGTGGGTTTAGTTTGTTTACTACGGGCTAAATAAGAAAAACTGGCATTAATATCATCAATAATCAATTTGCCAAATTTTTCAGTATCTAATTGATAACTTGATACATCAAGTAGAAATAACACAATTTCATTATTTTTAATGGATTCCACAAGATTTATAATACAATTACTATTGTTGACATCTAAATATGTACCATATGCAGATGTCACAATTGGAGTTAATACATTCATAATTCTTTCATGTGGTTTCTCTTGCATTGTTGATACGTTTGCAAAATAATTTTTCTCCTCTGGAGTGCCAACTTTATCTAAAATATAAGCCATACCGTCATTATTATTCAATAACTTATAAATTGTATGCAAATCAATTTTATTATTTGCATATCCCTCATTGACGTAACGCTCTAATACAGCAAAAAATATTGATACAAAAGCCGTGAGTTTTTCGAAATAATATTCATTTTCTTTGCTTGTTAATAGGTTCATCAATTTATTACGTAACTCATCTCTATTGCCAGTTTGTAAAAAATCATAAGTAGCCCTGTAGTCTGCATCTATAAAAGAAAAACATTTAAATGCAACATTATTATTTTTTGCAATTGTACTCAATTTTTCTACTAATTCAGGACTCCCCTTCCCATCCACAAAAATAATCGGCATTTTAAATTTCACACTTTCGCCAATCATTCTTAAAAATAAAGTTGTCTTACCGCCCCCAGTAGTTGCATTCACATACATGTGTTGATTTAATTCATTCAACGGTAAAATAATTTTTTTACCACGATCTGTGTCACCAATATAAATACCATTTGTGATACTTGTTTGTGCAATTTTTGTCATGGTGCTTTGCTCTCTAATTGCAGATATATTTTTTGCAATATTTAATTCAGCAATTAACCCCATTAATGATACAAAAAATAAACAAATTAATGTTGCATATGCAACATTTGGATTAAAATAAAATGTAAAGTATCCATATGTCTTATGAATAAAATTAATATATTTAATTGAATTACCTACGTCAATATTTCTAATATTAAATACATGTTCCAAGCTCAATAATAGAAATACAAAACATAGAATAAGCAAGGGAATATAAGTAAATTTTTCATATTTTAATTTTTTTATTATGTTAGATAAGGTAATTGATATTAATATTAAAATAGCAAACCATATTGATGTCATATATGCAGACAATACAAACATTATCCAAAATACATAACAAATATATTTATTAATGTTTATTAAATCATTCTTTTCAATTCTAATACTTTCCAAGTAAATATTTTTCCTATATTGAATAAAAAATATTTCATACATACTGAGCCATAAAATTGGAGTAATAATAATTGCCATAAAGGAATTAGTAAAATTAATATTATGCAATAATATTGTAAAATTATCATCAATTGCAATAATTAAATTTGATAAGCCACTTGCATAATTTAACGAATATAGTTGATATTTATCACTGAAATTTAAAGGCAAAGAATACCCCACCATCATACCAAAACAAATTATAATACCCCAGGTATAAAATCTACTAATACCTAATTTAAAAATATAACCATTGAATAACCCACTCAACATCGATAAAAAAATTGCGAGTGGGATATAAATAATTGCTGATGTGAAATCATAAATCAACATAGTTGCGCACAATAAAATTAATAAAATATATCTCACAAAATAAATCCTTTTTGTTGACTTGTATTACTAATTTTGTCATTAATAAATTCTTTGTATTCTAAAATATTATCCGTAAATGCATAAAATTTATGTTTACTATTGTTAATTATTTTTTGCAATCTTCTGAGTATATTTTCATTATTGGATAACCATTTTACTTCGGTAATTTTTGAATCAAAATTATACATTGAAATTTTTTTTACAATTCTTTCTGCGGTTTTAAAGCTAATCTCTATTTCAAAAGCAATTGAATTATTTAATATTAAATCTGGTAAAAAAATTTCACTCGCTGTAAAATGTTTACCCAGTTCATGTCTGAGTTCTTTTTCTAATTTTATGGCTTGGTTGTCACTTAAAAATTTTAATGCTAACTGGTGCACATAGTTATTATGCAGTATCATTGATGGAGTAATTTGTGAGATTACCTTTCCGTTCACGACACAAGCGCCAATTTCACTCAACAACCAAAACTGTGACATGTAAGATAGCACTTTTATTTTTTTTATCAGTCCAGATTTAACCAATCTCTCACCAATTTTTGCCACTGTTTTTTCTGTTAAATTCAAATACACACACATCGCACTTTCATTAACATACCCAAACCTATTTATTAATTTTATTATCTCTATCTGTCTATCATTTAATCTCATTTTTTATTCCAATTATTTTTTAAATTTGAAGTAAATTAAGTTATCATCCTGCATTGGATAAGACCACCCTCTATTATTACAATGATAGGGGGTGGTCTTATCCAATGCAGGATGATTCTG
>CANISK010000011.1 GCA_947470205.1 Neisseriaceae bacterium
AAACCGACGTGGACTAGATGTCCATAAGGTTTAATTTTTTAAATTTCAACAACGTATAAAGCCCAAAGATAAAGAGTATTTTTAAAAAATTTGATACCATGATTGGTTTTTATATACCCACGGTTTTTTAAGATATCTACTGTTTGGGTAATTTAATAACAATACCTCTTTAGTTTCGTTGGATAGCTTTATGTTACCAAGTTTATCATATGCCACTATTTCTATCGCTAATGATTCTTCAACAAAACTTGTGGTGCTGTAATTGGTAATAATTTCATTGGCATGATTGATTGATGCGATGTATTCATTCATTACCATGTAATAATGTGTTTTTATAATTTCACTTTTAGCTAAATCTTCAATGATTTGGTTTATAAGCATTTTAGCATCTGGAGTATATTTTGAATTTGGGTAAATGGTGATGAGATCGGTAAATATCTTATGTGCTTCTTTGAGGTTGGATACTTCAAGTTCACTTGGGTCTTGTTTGGTGTATTTATCAAAAAATCCATCACTATGCTGATAATTAATATACCCTTTAAGGTATAGTGCATAGTCCATATTTGTACTGGTACTGTATGTGGTGATAAAATCATCCAAACTACTAATTGCACTTTGGTAGTTATCATATTCATAATAGGCATATGCGATATCCAATAACCCTTGTTGTGCATATATTCCATATGGGTATGTTGTTTCTAATGCGTTATATAACTTAATTGATTTATCATATGTTTTGTTTTGTAGGGACTTTTGTGCTTCTGTGTATATTTCTGATGCGGATTTATTTTTAATGCCAAGTGGGTCATCATCGGTTGCGCAGCTGATTAATAGAGGTGTAGATAGGGTAATTATTAGTAGAAGAGATACTGACGGTGCGATTGCCACGCTTCGATAAATCGAAGCTCGCAATGACGATGGCACCAAAAATGACAATGATATTCGCAATGATGATAGTATAAATGATAAGAGGAAATTAACTAATGATTTCATAGTGTATATTGGAATTTTTCAAAAGAGTAAAAGCTTTGTTAACCTGATGGATATCTCCATTCATTTCAAGTAGTAATTGCCCAAACGGCATATATTTAATTCTACCCAATTCACCTTTTAATATACTAAATAATACCCCAGAATCTAATGATATTTTACTTAAAAATGGCTCAAAAGTCGTCTGCCCAATAAATGATACCAATATAAGGTGGGTGTTGTCTGTTTTGTGGAATTTGTAAAAATCCATCACATCTGATAGGTACTTATCCACCTCTTCTTCTAAGATCAGTTTTCTGGTGATTTCTTTTTTAGGGTGCAATATGATATCCAGAGTTTTGCCTTGTTCTATGATAGAACCACCATCAATCACCGCTACTTTATCACATATTTTACGTACTACTTCTAGTTCATGGGTGATGATTACTATCGTGATGTTTAGTTGTTTGTTAATTGTGAGTAGTAGTTCCAAAATAGAGCTTGTGGTTTGGGTGTCTAGAGCTGAGGTTGCTTCATCACATAGTAATACGTGTGGGTTGGTTGCTAATGCTCTTGCAATTCCCACACGTTGTTTTTGTCCGCCTGAAAGTGCACTTGGATACTTATCTTTCATTTGATAAAGACCAACTAAGTGTAGTAATTCATTCACTCTTGTGTGAATTTCTTCTTTGGTATAAGTTTTGTGGAATATCATTGATAAAGCTATGTTATCAAAAACTGTCTTTGAGGATAATAAATTAAACCCCTGAAATACCACACCGATTTGTTTACGGATTGACCGTAATTTACCATCAGTGCAATTGACAATATTTACTCCATTAATATATATCTCTCCGCTATCTGGGGCGTCTAATAAATTAAACATTTTAAGTAAAGTGGATTTACCAGCACCAGATTTACCAATAATCCCAAAGATTTCACCTTGATGAACCGTGAGATTAATATTATGCAGTATTTTATGTTTTACCCCTTTAACCGAATATGATTTATTTAAATTTTTTATTTCTATCATTAAATTTAACCACTAGTCCCTGAAGTTAATAAACTGTAGTGGTAATTCATCAATATCTTTTTTAAGGAGGCTCATTGCGTTTTGTAAGTCGTCTCGTTTTGCTCCTGTGACACGTACTATCTCTCCTTGTATACTGGATTGCACTTTTAGTTTGTTATCCTTCAGGAGTTTGTTCATTTTTTTGCCCAAATCTTGTGAAATACCATTTTTAATAGTAATGACTTCTTTTAATTTATTACCACTTATTTTATGCGTGGCACCCTCTCCAAGAAAACGAGTGTCTATTGACCTCTTGGCCATTTTATTGATAAGTACATCTTTTACCTGTGAGATTTTAAAGTCATCATCTGCGTATAATGTGAGCTCTAGTTCTTTGAGTTCCACACGTGCGTCACTTCCCTTGAAGTCAAATCGATTAGTGATTTCTTTATTTGCTTGGTCTATGCTGTTTCCAAGCTCTACCTTGTTCACCTCTGATGCTACGTCAAATGATGGCATACTCAAATACTCCTAAAGATTAATTATAATGGGTATTATACCATACATTCACCTAAAATAAGGGGTGTATATTTTCATTTGATTAATTTTACGAATTTTGATTATGGTGCAATACTTATGACTGGATGATATTGTGGGGTGAGATTGCCACCCCACAAAGGCTCGCAATGACTGAAGAAATAACAGCTAGTGATATCCACTAGCTGTTATTTTAAAATAAACATATTATCATTAATAATCCATATTGGATTATACTTTACTTATGTTTATGCTTATGTTGTGATTTTAATGTAGTTTGTGTTGATGGCACAACCAATAAAGGATACATGCCATTAGTGAACGCTCCTTGCGGTTCACATGTAGCAGAGATAGGTGGAAGATATGCAGGGTAAGTCATTTTACCAGCTTCGCTACCACAATAATAATCACGACCAACACTCCAATACATTATTCCGTGAAAATATTGATATTTACCTCCATCATTATCAACCATAGTGCTTACTTCTTGCTCTATAGAATCTAATATAGGTTGCATTTCATATCCCTTATCATTCGAATTCCATGGCTTTTTCTCTGTATATTTATTCGGATTAAATACAGTATCCATAAAACCAGCGCTAATATTTGCAACCTCTCCAAGTATTATATTAGTACCATTTGGTATGCAAGTTTTTCTTCTCAATGCTGGGATTTGGCTGTTCATTAAATCATTACATCTTTGTTGTGATTGCACTAATTTACTTAATGCTTCACCCATTGCAGATAAAAATTTAGGATTATTTTCACCAATACATTGATTCCAAGTTACCGTGGTTCCTTGGTTGCAAGCTGCGTCATCGGCATAATCTTGATTTCCAAAATTAATAGCCCCAGTCCCACTGTTATAATTTTGCAAGAAAATAAAATTCACTTTACCAGTTCTTATTGCATCATCATATGCAGCGTGATCATCTGCATAGGGCTTAAGTGTTGCATCTCCCCCACCTGGTGTGAAAAGAATTTGATTGCTGTTAAAGGGGTCTGATTTATTAACATAACCACCTCTACTAAATGGCTGTGGAGCAATTGCAACCTGTAAACCTGATGAACTAATTTCATCTACCATGCCATCAATTAAATTTTTGTAATTAAAATTTGGTGGTAAATAACCTGCATCTTCAATGTCCAAATCAATTCCTTGTATTTGAGCAAAACCTTGGTTATTATAAGCTTTAACTTGAGCTATAACATTTTGCGCAATTGTTTTTCCTGTTGGGTCATCTTTAATAGCCTTTTGATCATTATCACTTAAAAATACACCACCAACACTAAGAAATACAAGTGGTGCATCTGTTACCACACGATCTGATTTTAACCTTTGTAAAAAATTGCTTATATCTGGGTTTGTATTAATGTTGTCTAAGTTAGCAAATCCAATGATAAAAATATTGGGTTTAGTGTATCCATCTTTTTGAATACTACCTGCAATAGCAAATTCAGTAGGACTCACATATGCTGCTAGATATTTATTTTGTGGTTTTATATTTTTTATTGCGTGTACATTATAAGTGTTTACATTGCCATTTTGAGCGGTTACTTGATATTGTACGACTGCGTTATCTTTAAAGTAACTAACATTATTACATTTATTTAATTGTGGAATCTTTTGATCTGTTGCAGTAACTATTCCACCGTTCACTTCTATACAAACCTTAATCGGTATTGATAAGTCTGTATCCCAAGGTAGACGAATAGGAAAATCATTTGTTGTGGGATTTGCAATTTGAGTATCATTAATCGAAAAAGATGTGATTTGGTTGTTGGATGAAGGTATATCTCCACCACCACCTCCACCGCCACCGCCACCGCCACCGCCACTACTGTTACATGATACTAAAAATATCATACAAAATAAAGATGTTATTTTTAAAAAACATTTCATAATTTATTGCCTTATTTAAAATTAAACAAACTAATAACCAAGTAAGTTATTGACATGCACACATATATAATTATACTGCATATCTGACACGCTATGTGGGTTAATTTTTATCCATATAGATGAATTAAAATTATATTTAGTGATTTGATTGCCGTATGTATCATATAAAATGGTGTTTGTTATGCGATATTGCTTTGTAATACAATTCATCTCCCAATTGCTAATTGCAAATTTATATTTTGGTTGATTTGTGTGGTAGGTAAAATTACTTACCAATACCACAGTTTTTCTGTCTTGATATTTATATAGATTATTATCGATTAATTCTATACTATTATGGTTTATTTCATCTGAGGTTTGGTTATATTTGGTTATGCCAAGATAACGCCAATCACCATAACTACTGCCTGGAAGGGTGAATTTATAAACTTTTAACGGCTGAGGTTTGGTGTGTGATATATCTGATGGTGGGGTATAACTAGAGCAACCATATAAAAATAATATAATGGTTATACCTAAAAGATAATTAACAATTTTATTTTTGCGAAACATATTAGATTTTTGTTGATTAGGTGTCATTTTTGTTATATAAAAATAATAGCAGTTCAATTAATGAGCGGTGCGATTGCCACGCTTTGATAAATCAAAGCTCGCAATGACTTTGTTAGTTGGATATTGTGAATGAGCTTTATTGATTTCAAGGATGAAGTAGTATTCGTAATGATGATTGAGTGGCGAACAGGGGCTTGTATTGAGAATTACTCTCCTCAAGCCCATAAGAAAAAATTATTATTTCTTCTTTTTCTTTCCTGCAACGGCTTCTTTTAGTGCTTTACCTGCTTTAAATTTTGGCGTAGTGGTTGCGGCTATTTTAATTTCTTTGCCTGTTTTTGGATTGCGACCCATTCTTGCGGCGCGTGCAACCGTAGAGAATGATCCAAAACCAATTAATGTTACACCCTCACCAGCTTTTAATGTCTTGGTAACTGCAGCCATAAAGGCGTCAACAGCGGCCGCTGCTTTAACCTTGGTTAATTCGGCATGTTTAGAAATTTCTTCAACTAATTGAGCTTTATTCATATTGGACTCCCTATTAATATTAATATTAAAACCAGTACTAACAACTTTTTATGAAATTATGATAATCACAAACCAAGAATGTGAGGAGATTTAAAATTAAAACCCCTTAAGACATATTTATATCAGATAATTCCACCGCTGTCAATTATTTTTTTCAACTATTTCAAGCAATTACAAATAACATATTGTTATACATGATTATTTTTATTTAAAAAAATATCTATATTTTATAAGATCTTACATCAAATTAACCACTTTTTTATCAATAATATCATTGATATTTTAACTTAACCTCATTTTAAATAATTTATAGTTTTGGGGGTATTTTGGTGTTTATTGTAATTAGCTTTGCAATTTCATCTATAAATTGTACAGCTTCTCGAGATACTATGGAAGAACCCAATTCTTGTAAAAATAATAATGCGTTATTTACCATTATCATATGTATATCGGAAACATAAGGTAATTCAGTGCGATCAAACAAATATCTCATTACTAACATGTCAACCTTAAACAACATTTTAACCAAATCATGCCCCGCATTTTCACACTGACTATATTGCATAATAATCTTTGTCATTTTTGTATCAGTTATTTTGGGTAATCTTTTTGATGGTTGAGTTTTTAATGATTGATACGCGGCAAACATTATAAGCAATAGTGGTAGTTGTACTTTATCATTATTCTTAATATAACTTTCAAGGTTGATAAAATTATGAAATCTTTCTTGTATATTGAAGATGTTGTATTGTGTGTTATCTAATAATTGATTTATGGTCTCAAAAAGTTGTAATTCTTTCTCCTTACTTTGGGTTGTTTTTTGTTTAAGATGATTTATGGTTTTTTCTGTGATAGTATTAATGTGAGATTCAGTGGTATTTGGTTTTTGAATAGCAAATAAATTGTTCTCTTTAGGTTTTTCCTGTGGTAATTTCTTAAAAAACTTAAACAAATTAAAAGATTCTTTTGTTTTACTAAGACTATTCATGCAATAAGTTCCTATATATGTAAATAATAGTACGTTAAATATAAATAATATACTCATAGTATTTGCAATTTGGACTAGGCGGGAATAAAAAATTTATGACGCTGTATACTTTAGTATATAAGGAATAAATTTTTTATTTCCAACAACGTCCATGTTTCAAAGACGAAGAGTATGCTTAATAAGTCATTCCCAGTGATATCATCTCACCAAAAGTATTTTGTGGGATATATACCACCCCTGCTATATTTGACTGATGTTGGTAGTTGTTCCAAAAACCACTAACGCCAAGCTCCACATCTTTAGTGATTTGATATCTTGCACCAATTGTAGTTGTGAATTGGTAGTTAGTTGCAGCATAACTTTTCCCATATCCCACGGGGGGATTTTGAGTTTGGATGGATTTGATGGCACCACTTTGATCCCAGTTGTAACTATATAAACCGTCTGTATATATCAACATATTGTCTAATAATTTATATCCCAACCTCAAACCAAACCCACCAGTGAGAAAATAATCTATAGATGCTAATGATTGGTAGTTGTTGGCAACTGCGGTGGATGCAGACCAATTGGCATTTCTGCCAAACATTGCGTAAGGGATAATTTGCATATTGCCGTTAAATGGTAAAAACGAATATCCGCCTCTCATGGTAATGCTATACATAAATGGGTCTTGCCCTAATGCAGCAGCTTGATGAGTGGTGGTATCCGCACCATTAAAAGCAGATCCCAAATACGGCTGATCATAACTGACTACCATATTTAAATTGGCATCTAGCCAAATATTTGCATCAAATAGGTGTTCTATTTCCATATTGAGTGAATTTGGATGGAATTTTACAGTGTTTTGCGCACCATTTATTAATGTCATCTGGGTGAACTGATATCCCAGATTATATTCATTTTCAAATGAAGTGAAATTAGAACCCAACCCTAACATGCTATTTGCTAGTAGTGTTAAACTGGTATTTAAAATTAATTTTTTCATAATATTGACGCTCTTATTTCTAATAAGTTAAACCAAAGGTTATTGCTCCACCATAACTATTCACTGGAACATATACTGAGGCACCTGTTGTATCCTGCGGAATGGATGCCATATTATTATAAAAATTATAAAAACCGTTTAATCCGATCTGTAATTGTTTATATACATTGTATTTCACGCCAAGCGTGGTTAAATATACCATGTTGTTTTGTGGCATAACACCATTTAATGGGGCAGATTGATCCCAGTTGTATCCCACTAATTGGTCTAAGTACAGGTCTACCTTGTTGTTGATACGATAATCTAATCTACCGCCCATTCCCAATGTGTAATAAAAATCATTAGTTATATTGCTATTATTGTTATAATATAATGTGCTGGCTGCAACATTTGCATTTCTACCAACTAGACCATATGGAGTTAGGAGTAGATTGTCGCTAACAATATCAAAAGCATATCCAGTTTTGATATTTATCCCACCCAAGTTTGGATTTTGATTTACTATGGATGCACCACTTCCTATACCATTTGATTGATTGGTGAGTGAATTTACTACGATATTTGTATTAATATCAAACCACACTCCGTTATTAAATAAACGCTCTACCTCTAAACCATATTTTTGTGATGTTGTATTAGCTTGACTACCAGCGCTATTTTGGAGCGTTGCACCACTCATACCAAAGTTTAGGTTAAATTCGTTATTGAATTGTTGGAATGGGTGGTAATTGGTTGTGGCGTTGGCACTTGTTATCAATGATACTGATGCCATACAAAATGTGATTATTTTTTTCATATACGTTATACACATTTCCTTTAAAGAATTTATTTGTTACTTTGTAACTATTTCGAGACGTTACCTAATACTCAGTTTGAGATTGCGACTAATTTATAAATCAAAGCTCGCAATGACAACAAACAACAATTTATTGGTCAGCTTTGACAGGTAGGACAATAAAAGCTATTTCTTTGCCCCAATCTTTTAGCCGTTATTATGTCATTACAAATTTTACATGGTGTGCCATTTTTATCATACACTAAATGTAAATTTTGAAATTCACCATGTCCGCCATCTGTGTGTTTGTAATCTTTTAATGTACTTCCGCCCTCTTTAATGGCTTTTTTTAATAAAATTTTAATATTAGATACTAAAGTTTTTACTTCAGCCTTAAGAATTGATTTGCCATGTCTAAATGGAGAAATTTTGGCTAAAAATAGGGCTTCAGATGCATATATATTGCCAATACCCACTACAATTGAATTATCCATAATGAGTTGTTTTATGCTGGTTCTTTTTTGATGTAGCCGATTAAATAAATATTCTTCATCAAATTCATCAGTCAATGGCTCCACGCCTAGATCTTTGAATATTTCATGTTTGGAGTATTGATCTACATATAACACACAGCCAAATCTTCTGGGGTCATTAAATCTAAAAATTATGTTGTTATCAAAAATAATATCTATGTGGTCGTGTTTTAATAAATTATTCGCATCAGTGACATCTAACAACGTAATTGAACCAGACATTCCAAGGTGTACAATTAAATGTCCTTGATTTAAATCTAGCACAAGATATTTAGCACGTCGATGAATTGCAATTACAGTTTTATTGATTAAATCTTGGGTAATATCTTGATTGATCTTGTAACGCAAATCGCCATTTCTAACAATCACATTAGTAATAGTTTTATTATTTAAATGTGTTATCTGTGATTTCACATTCTCTATTTCTGGTAATTCTGGCATTTTTATTGTACTCCCCTTTAAATATACTCGAAGTATTTGAGTTTTAGGCAAGACGAAGTGTAAAGCTCAAAGACGAAGAGTATCGTACATTAACGTTTAGTTTGAGCAGTGAACCTGAATAATCTTTTGTAATTGGTTGAGAAGTTTTTGGTTGGCAGCAATGATATTGCCGCTATCACCATTATGATGCTTCTGGGTAAAGTCAGTTGCCATACCACCAGCCTCTCTCACTAGTAGAACCCCGGCTGCAACATCCCAAGTTTTGAGGTTATACTCCCAGAACCCATCCAAATATCCAGCGGCAACGTATGCTAAGTCTAATGCTGCAGAGCCTGAGCGTCTTTGTCCGGATGTTTTTCGTGTAAGTTCTTTAAAAATGTTACAGTATTGATCTAATATTGTTAGATCATAGGTAGGAAAACCAGTTCCAATGATTGAATTTTCAAGCTGATTATGAGTTACCCTAATTCTTTTGTCATTTAAGTACGCCCCTTTACCAATTTCAGCTCGATATAAATCATTTTTATTTGGCTCAAAGACAACCCCTAGGATAATTTTATCATTTTGTTTTAATGCAATTGATATGCTATAATGTGGATAACCATGTATAAAATTAGTCGTGCCGTCAATTGGATCTATTATCCACGTATATTCTGAATCTATATTTAAATTACCATTTTCTTCACCTAAAATATTATGCTCTGGAAACGCTTGCAGAATTGTTTTTGTAATAATTTCTTCAGATTTTTTGTCAAAATCTGTCACAAAATCATTGGGATTTTTTTGATAAACTTTTATATTGGAGATATTTCTACTTCCTTGTTGCATAAAGTTACCCGCAAGATATACGGCTTTAATTGCAATATTTGTGAATGCTGATGACATTGTTAGTTTATTCTTTCTTTTGTATGAAATAGTTTTTTTTAAATAAGAGGATAATTTTACCCTATATCACTACAAAATAGTGATATAATTTTTGCTATTAAAATTATTTTAATACTTTTATTGATAAATATTAATCAAGGAATAATGTAACATGACTGAGCACAAATTAGAATTAACCATAAAAGCTGTTGTAATTGGACTGATACTTTCTATTGTATTTTGTGGAACAAATATATATTTGGGTTTGAAAATTGGAAATACAATTAGCGCTTCTGTACCTGCAGCCATAATTGCCATGACTGTACTTAGAATGTTTAAAAAATATAGTACACTAGAAAATAGCATATCCCAAACTACAGCTTCTGTGGGCGAAGGGTTGGCGACTGCGGTTATATTTGTCTTTCCTTCGTTGTTAATATTGCACCGTTGGGATGACTTTAATTATACATACATCATCATGTCTATATTGCCAGGAGCCATTATTGGGGTGGTTTATTCTGTTATATTACGTAAAGTATTACTTAGTGATAAACAGCTTGGATTCCCTGAGGGTCAGGCTATCGGTAAAGTACTGGAGACCACTGAACAAAAAGGCAATAAAGAACATACCAAACTCTTAATATTTGGTATGGTTATATCTGGTGTTACTAGTTTTTGTCAAATTGGATTACAGGTGCTATCTGACGCGGTCACTAAAGCTTTTATGGTTGGTGGTCGTCTGATGGGTGGCGGACTTAGTTTTTCTGTTGCCATTACCAGTGCGGGTTTTTTGGTTGGATTTGCTCAAATGTTTGTCGGTTTTTTGGGCTTGATATTTGCATGGTGCATAATGTTACCAATTTTTACCGGTATACATGGCATCAAAGATAGTACTGACTTAGTTGGAAGCGCATTTTATATCTGGAAAAATTACATTCGTCCAATTGGTGTTGGTATGTTTATTTTTACTGGTTTTGCAACTATTATCATGCTTACTAAACCAATTATTCGTGGAATTAAAGAATCAGCGCGTGCGCTTAAAGATTTTACAACCATTGCACAAGATAAAGATTTAAGCATTAATAAACTTTTTGTTTTAGTTTTATTATCTTGCGTACCTGTGGTGTTGATGTTATTGCATCAATTGGCTAGTTTAAATCACTTTAGTGTATTTGTTAATCTTATCATTTCAATCATTATTGTCTTTCTTATGCTTATCATTGGGTTTGCACTTGCTGCGGTATCTGGTTATTTTGCAGGTTTAGCTGGTTCTACCTCATCCCCAGTATCTGGTTTATTGTTTATTGCGGTTATCGCAGTTGCAATTATTTTACAATTTGCTTGTGATTTTAGTATTCCACACGTAAAAGATTCTCTATTGGAAACCACCATTCTTATGGTGGGGTTTATTGCGGGAACTGCGGTAATTACCAATGGTACTATTCAAGATTTTAAATCTGGTGAAATGGTGGGATCCACTCCATATAAACAACAAATTACATTGTTTATAGGGTGTGTTTTATCTGCAATAATTGCCCCATTATTTATTTCACTCATCTTTCATGCATATGGAATTGCCGGAGTGGTGCCAGTTGGGAGCAGTATAGACCCAACGCATACACTAAGCGCACCACAAGCATCTGCAGTTGCAGCTCTTACACAAAATATTTTAGTTGGATCTCAGGATTGGAGCTTGATTGCTTATGGGGTTATTCTTGGATTTATAATATTTGTGTTGGATATATTTGGACGTAAAACTGGCAAATTTAGATGTTCTGTGGTATCATTTGGTATGGGGATGTATCTGCCACCTGATGTAACTGCGGCATTATTTATTGGTGGGTGTATTCGATTACTTGTTGATAAAAAACAAAAGAAAATCACTGAAACTCATGGAGAGCAAGCGCGTGAAGATGTACATAATAAAGTAAATTTATTAGTGTGTGGGTTGATCGCCGGTGAATCCCTCATGGGATTGCTATTAGCTATTCCTTTTGTATTATATCAAAGTAGTGATGCATTAAAAATAGTGCTACCGCATCATGTAATTTCTTGCGCAATCCTTGCTATTATTGTTAATATTTTCATATTTAGGTATATATATAAAGTTGGCACTAAAATATAATATACTCTTCGTCATTCCGTGCTTGACACGGAATCTATATTTTAATGCCAAGTGATGAAATAACGTTTAAAAAGTAATTATAAAAACAATTTAGCATTTTATGATAAAATAATAATATGGCAAATAAAATAACCCCTTCGCACGACCCGTTTGCAAGAAAATTTCTCACTGATATTGAGGTTGCAAAAGATTTTTTAACGATACATTTAGCTCCAGAAGTATTAGCAAAATGTGATTTAACTACCCTGAATATTGAATCAACTTCGTATATAGAAGATGATTTAAAGTTACATAACTCAGATGTTGTGTATCGTTTAGAGCTAAATGATCATGGTGGATATGCATATATTTATACATTAGTAGAGCATCAATCTACACCAGATAAGTTAATGCCATTTAGAATAATTCGTTACCAAATAGCAATTATTCAAAATCACATAGAGAAATATGGTGAAAAATTACCACTACCCATGGTTATACCGTTAGTGTTTTATAACGGAGTTAAATCACCGTACCCACACTCATCAAATATAACAGATTTATTTGATGATAAAGTATTGTATGACAGTGCTAAATTAGGCACTTTTAAATTAATTGATTTAACCACCATGGACACAAATGAAATATTTAAACATGGTAAAGTGGCTGTTTTAGAAATGCTACAAAAAGCGGTGCGAGTGAGAGATTTTAAAGCAATTATTGGAACGATAATTGAAGTTTTACTATTAGGTAAAACTAGTGGACTCAAACAATCTTTGGTAGACCGTGGCATTTTATATTTATTTGGTGCACGTGATGTTGAAGAAATAAAACCTTTAATTGAAAAAATTAAACAACAAATTCCTGATTATGGAGAAGATATTATGAATTTTATTGATGCTATGAAACATGAGGGTAGACAAGAAGGTAGACAAGAAGGTAAACAAGAAGGTAAGCAAGAGGGTAAACAAGAGGGTAAACAAGAAGGTAAGCAAGAGGGTAAACAAGAAGCTGAACAAAAAATTGCCCAAGCATTAATTAAATTTGGGGTTGATGACTCAATAATTGCGAAGGCTACCCATTTAACTCAATCCCAAATAGAACAAATTAAAAAATCAATAAATTGAGACAAGTACAAGAAATTGACAGAAAAATTTAACTAATAAACAGGACAGTCAATGCTTAAGTCACCCACAATACCATCTTTTCTATGGTCTACTATAAAACCATATAAATGGTGGTATTTATTAATGATGCAAGCGCCATTTGCTAATGCAATCTTTCCCCTAGTTTACAATTATTCAATCAAATTATTGATAGATTTATTTGCTACCAAATCCCAAATTACATTACATATGGCAATTTATCCTATACTCTTATTTGTGGGGATTAATACTTGGCTGGAGATATGCTGGAGAGTGCATAATTTTGCAGCATGGAAATCCATGCCATACATAATGCAAAATGTTATGAATAAAGTTTACACTTATGTTTCAAATCATTCATATGGATTTTTTCAAAATAATCTAACAGGAACAGTTACAGGTAAAGTAAAGGGCATTAATGATGGTTGCCGAGAAATTCATAACGCTCTTGAATACCAAGTGAGTAAACCAGTTCTAACAACTTGTGTGAGTGGGGTTGCCCTTGCTTGTGTTAATTGGAAAATTTTTTTGCTTGTTTTGATTTTTGCATTTATACAAGGCTATGTTTCAATTTTTTTTGGTAAAAAACTCAATAGAATCGAGACCGCAAAAGAAAATGCTTGGCATAAAATAATCGGATATATTGCGGATAATATTTCCAACATTTTTACAATTAGTTCATATGCAAAAGGACACTATGAAGCATATAAAGTAAATCATCAATATGAAAAACAATATAAACCTCTTGCGTTAGAATGGTGCAAAGTGGACTTCATTATGTCTTGTATGCAAGCAACAATATATATAGTATTCATAGCGTTATTATTTCTTTATATGATTAGTCTCAAAAATAACAATGATATTAGTATTGGGGATATTGCATTTGTTATGTCTATGGCATATATTTTTCTTGATAATATGTGGGCATCCATAAATGCAATAAAAGATTTTTCGCATACCATTGCAAGATTTGTATCTTCATTTTCAATTATGCAAATACCCCAAAATATTATTGATAAACCTCATGCTGAAAAATTAAAAGTTTCAGGCGGTGAGATTATCTTTAAGGATTTATGTTTTAATTACGAAAATCATAATACTATTTTTAATAATTTAAATTTACACATTAATGCCGGAGAGAAGGTTGGTATTGTTGGGCATTCTGGAGCTGGAAAGTCTACATTAATTTCACTTTTATTAAAAAACTTCAAGGTGACATCTGGGGATATTATTATTGATAATCAAAGCATAGGTAATGTTTCGTCAGACTCTCTTCGCACTCAGATTTCGTTAATCCCACAAGATATTATGCTTTTTCACCGCTCTATCGGTGAAAATATTGGCTATGCAAAAGATAATGCAACAAAGCAAGAAATAGAAATGGCGGCAGTATCGGCTAATATACATGATTTTATTGAGGGACTGCCTGAAAAATATAACACCTTAGTTGGTGAACGTGGTGTCAAGCTTAGTGGTGGACAACGTCAACGAATAGCAATTGCTAGAGCAATTCTAAAAAATGCCCCAATTTTAATCTTAGATGAGGCAACTTCAAGCCTTGATTCACAAACTGAATATGAAATTCAAAAATCTATAAACACTATACTGGAACAAAATAAAGCGACGGTTATTGCAATTGCGCATCGTCTTTCAACGATTAAATATTTAGATAGAATTATTGTGATTGACAAAGGTCAGATCATTGAAAATGGCTCATTTCAAGAATTAATGACAAAAGATGGTGGAATTTTTAGGTTAATGTGGGATAACCAAGTCAATGGAATGTTAATTTGAAAATGACAGTTATATGGCATGGATTCCCGCCTGCGCGGGAATGACAAGTGTCTCTCGGGAATGACAAGTGTCTCTCGGGAATGACAAGTGTCTCTCGGGAATGACAAGTGTCTCTCGGGAATGACAAGTGTCTCTCGGGAA
>CANISK010000012.1 GCA_947470205.1 Neisseriaceae bacterium
AATCAATTCTTCAAAAAGCCTTTGATGGCGAATTAACATAGGTTACTATATGAATGAAGCAGAAACTCGAGCGGAACTCATTGATCCGCTTTTAAAACAATGTGGCTGGGGTGTGGTTGATGGCTCAAAGATTCTTAGAGAATACCACATAACAGCAGGTGCGATACAGTCTCACGGTAAAAGAGGCAAAAAGACTATTGCGGATTATGTTTTGGTATACAAGGGAATTAAATTAGCGGTTATTGAGGCTAAAAGCCGAGATGAAGGATATAGCGAAGGGGTGGCACAGGCGAAAGAATATGCACTCAAATTAAACTTAGATTTTACCTACGCTACCAATGGTCATGAAATCTATGCGATTAATATGAAAACCGCTTGGGAAGGCTTGATTGACGCCTACCCCACTCCAGATGAATTATGGAATATGGTATTTGCACGTCATAACGAATTAAGGGATAAATTTGCCGAGATACCATTTGAGAGTAAGGGTGGGAATTGGCAAGTGAGGTATTATCAGGAAATCGCAGTTAATAAAACCATGGATGCGATAGCTAACAATCAACAACGGATTTTGCTAACCTTAGCCACAGGAACTGGTAAAACTGACATTGCCTTTCAAATTGCATGGAAATTATTTAATACCAGATGGAATATGAGATTGGATGGCAAAAGACAACCAAGGATATTATTTTTAGCTGATAGAAATAATTTAGCAGACCAGGCTTATAATAAATTTTCATCATTTGCTGCATTTGAAGATGATGCGTTAATTAGAATCAACCCAGATGCAATTAAAAAAAATGGAAAAGTGCCAACTAATGGCAATATATTTTTTACCATTTTTCAGACTTTTATGAGTGGTAAAGAACAAGAAGGCAACCCTGCCCCATATTTTGGAGAATACCCAGAAGATTATTTTGATTTTATAATTATTGATGAGTGCCATAGGGGTGGAGCTAATGATGAAGGTAATTGGCGAGGGATTTTAGAATATTTTGCAAAAGCTGTCCAATTAGGCTTAACGGCTACCCCCAAGAGAAAAGATAATATTGATACTTATAAATATTTTGGAGAACCTATTTATATATATTCATTAAAAGATGGGGTGAATGATGGATTTTTAACTCCATTTAAAGTGAAAAGAATTCAAACTACTCTTGATGATTATGCTTATACTAGTGATGATACAGTGATGGAGGGTGAGATACAGCCGGGCAAAGTGTATGCCGAGGAGGATTTTAATAAAAAAATAGAAATAGAGGCAAGAGAGGCAAATAGAGCTCAAATTTATTTAAATAACGCCAACCAATCTGATAAAGCGATTATTTTTTGTCACACACAATATCATGCAGGGCAAATCAGAGAGCTAATCAATCAGAAGAAAAATAATTCCAACCCAAATTATTGCGTCCGAGTAACCGCCAATGATGGAAAAATTGGGGAACAATTTTTACGAGATTTTCAGGATAACGAAAAAACTATTCCAACGATATTAACCACGTCGCAAAAATTATCCACTGGGGTGGATGCGAGAAATATCCGCAATATCGTTTTATTAAGACCAGTGAATTCAATGATTGAATTTAAACAAATAATCGGACGAGGCACGAGGACTTTTGATGGCAAGGATTTTTTTACCATTTATGATTTTGTGGGTGCATATAAGCATTTTGCTGACCCGGAGTGGGATGGTGAACCGATAGATGCGAATGAAGATCTGGATACTGATATGAATACCAATACACCGCCCCAATCGGAAATAAAGATCACCAAAGAAAAAGATGAGGTGGATAGTGACACTAAACTTAGGACAAAAGTTAAAATCAAACTCAGAGATGGCAAGGAACGTGAGATTGGGCATATGATTTCAACTTCATTTTGGAGCATGGACGGTAAGCCAATTTCAGCCGAAGAGTTTTTGAATGCTCTATTTGGAACATTACCGGAATTATTTAAAAATGAGGACGAGCTTAGGGTTCTTTGGGGCAACCCGATCACAAGGCAAAAACTTTTAGAGCAATTGACCACTCTTGGTTATGATGCCGATGGATTGACTAATCTGCAGAGATTGATTAATGCCGAACATAGTGATTTATTTGATGTGTTGGAATATGTCTTTAATAGTGATATAAAGCCAATCACTCGAATTGATAGGGTTAGTATGGCAAAATTAAAGATTTATGCGATTTTTGATGAAAAACAGCAAGAGTTTATTAATTTTGTCTTGGATAAATATATTGAAAGTGGCGTTCATACATAAGAAAATATAAAAATCAGTCATTGCGAGCTATGATTTATCATAGCGTGGCAATCTAAATGCCTGACACTCCACTTTTACATGTTGTGTGTTATTTCATGTGAGATTGCCACACCATGATAAATCATGGTTCGCAATGACTGTGTTTGATGGTTTTCATATCTCAATACTTATGTATAACGATATGGTGACAACGGGAATCCAGTTTTATGACACTCATTACTGAATTTTAAAATGCGAGTATTTGTATTTAAATGGATTCCCAATCAAGTTGGGAATGACATATTTTATTAGTTTATTACATCAAATTACATTCAAATCATTGTGAATAAATGATTTGTACTAGATCATAAATTGTATAATAAGGTGTGATAAAAATATTTTTACCAAATATGCACGCGCTCATCTGGAGCAATATACATCTTATCCCCAATTTTTATATTATAAGTTTGGTAAAACTCATCTTGGTTACTCAAAGCACCATTTGCCCTAAATTCATTTGGGGAATGTGGGTTGGTCTTTAGATACATAATCAATTGCTTGTCTCGGACTTTACCTCGCCATACAGTTGCCCAGTTGGTGTAAAATCTCTCGTCCCCAGTTAATCCATTTATTATCGGTGGATTTGCACCATTTAATGACAAATGATAAGTCTTATAGGCGATTGATAAACCAGAATTATCCGCAATATTCTCTCCCAAGGTCAATTCTCCATTTATATAATACCCTTTAAGTGGACTATATGCATTATACTGTTTTACTAACTGACTAGTTTTTTGTTTAAATTTTGCTTTATCAGCTGGAGTCCACCAGTTGTGTAAATTACCATTTTCATCATATTGGCTTCCTTGGTCGTCAAAGGCGTGACTAATTTCATGCCCGATTACCGCACCTATACCACCGTAGTTTAGTGCATCATCTCTATTTGCATCAAAAAATGGGGGTTGTAATATCCCCGCTGGAAATACTATTTCATTAAATTCAGGGTTATAATATGCGTTCACCGTTTGTGGTGTCATTCCCCATTCGGTTTTATCAATTGGTTTACCTAGTTTGTTAATCGCATAGTTGTATTCAAAATTATTAATTTGTATTATATTGCTCAATAGGTTGTTATCGTTTAACTTTAAATCACTATAATCACGCCATTTATCTGGATAACCTATTTTTAAAGTTAGATGAGATAATTTCTTTAATGCTGATTTTTTGGTGTCATCAGTCATCCAATCTAATTGTTTGATACTGATTTCATACTCTTCTATCAGATTACCTACTAACAATTTCATTTTTTGTTTGTTGGTCTCTGGGAAATATTTTGCTACGTATAATTTACCCAGTAAAAACCCAAGATCACCCTCAACCAAAAGTACACCCTTTTTAGCGCGTGGTTTGTCTTTTTTTGCCCCACTTAAAATAACACCATAAAAATTAAAACTATTTTTTACGTAGTCACAAGATAAATAACCTGCGTATGAATTAATCACTTGCCATTTAAAATAAGCCTTCCATGTGTCTAGTGGAGTATTTTTTATCAAAATATCTAAATTTTTAAAATAACTTGGCTGACTGATTGTCACATATGTAATTTTATCTTTTATATGAGATTGGGATAGATAATCATCCCAATTATAATTTGGCATTAGTGCTGTTAAGTCTTTTGTGTCAATTTTATTATAAGTTTTAACTGGGTCTCGATTTTCCACATTTGTCCATTGTATTTGTGCGATTTGTGTTTCTAGATTGATGATATCTGTGGCTTTTTTATCTGGATTTTGTATATTAGATAATGCTAACATTTTACTGATATATTTTCTATATTCATTTTTTATTTTGATTAATGTTTTATCTTTAGTGTTTAGGTAATAATCTCTATCGGGTAGCCCAAGTCCACTTTGCATTAAATCCACCACCATAATACTTGAATTATAAGCATCAGAATGAATTGCCATATCTTGAGGCGCACCAATTCCATTCATCGTAAAATAAGCAAATAAACTACCGAATTGGTCTTTAGAGGTGATTTTATCAATTTTATTCAGTATTGGTAAGATTGGGGTATTGCCCAATTGATTGATGTGTTTTTCATTCATATAGCTATTATATAGTGCGAGAATTTGTTTAGCATCTGGATTGTTTTGATTGGCTTGGTTGGTATTGAGTGTAGTGATGATTTCTTTGAGTCTTAATTCTGAGTCTTCAGATAGTTTATCAAAAGAGCCCCATCTGGTTTTATCATCTGGTATTGTTGCGGTTTTAAGCCAATCATTGTTTACATATTTATAAAAATCATCCTGCGGTCTGATATGTTGATTTGTGCCAATTGTTAAAGTAGTTTTATCCGCAATTTTGTCCGCGAATGCAAAAATAGAAAACAATGATAATATAAGTGCAATAGATGCATTTTTAATGTGTTTATGTTGCATAATAATATATCTCTTTTAAAATAAAGTATACTAGTGTGTCATCCTCGCGGATTTAGATGATTCAATCATTTGCGCTGGCATGACAAGAGCCCCCAGAGAATTGGAGTAATTCATCTAATGAGATAGAATTATATCTATCAGTACCTCAAAATTAACCTGCCTATATTCATTGTATTTGATATTAACCTTGGCTAGTTTTTGCAACGATGGTATTTCACCAAATAAAATACTATTTGGAAAATTTAACAAAAGCTCGATGTCGTTAAAATCATTACCAAACACGAAAACATCATGAGGGTGGTATTTGCTCACAAAATCAAGCACTGCGGTATATTTATTTACTCCACATGGAATAATATCCAGCCATTTATCATAAGAATGTATTTTCATAATGAGGTTATTTTCTGAAGTATAGTTCTTAAATTTTTCTTCTGCGGTAGAATCTAAAATCAATACTTTATGTGTGGTATTATCAAAAATTTGATCCACGTGATGAGCTTTATGAATGCCCAACTTTTTATCTAATGAATAAAAAAAATCGTGCGGAAAATCTGGGTGATAGTATTTATGACTATTGTCTATGTTATAGTATAATTTATGGGCATCACATATTTTTACTATGTCTAGTACATTTGTTTTATGGATATAAGCACTTTTAACTACCTCATGATGTTCCATGCTAAGCGCACCACCAAATAGCACCAAACGGTGATCATGAGCCCATGTGGGCATCACAGTTTGAAGGTCTCGAAGTGGTCTTCCGGTTGCAAAAATAACCTCATGCCCCACTGATTTGATTTTTTTAAGAATGCTGTTATTGGCATTTGATAAAAATTCTTTATCAAATATAATAGTTCCATCTAAATCAAAAATAAAACATTTTTTATTATTTTGATTAATTGTGAGTTTTTTTAAAATATCATATTTATTTATTAACATATTTTGTTAGAGATTTTACACCTTAAATAATCCCAATTATAACAACATATGTGATTTATTTCAAATTTAATTTCATTACCTCAAACAATCGCAAATTCACTATCAATATATTTATATATTTCATTTTTGGATTGAAAAAGTTTTGTTTTTTGAATCCAACGGTTAAATACACTAACACCACCAACCATTGCAATACTGATGGCATCAATAATCCACACCCCAAAATGCAGTAACATACCAAGTGGATACAATATACCAAACATAAACCCACGAAGAACAATTGCAATCCACTGAGTGATGTTTATTGCTCCATGTGTAAATGCATTGATGGATTTAAATATTCCAAGATATGCATTTGGGTATAGTAAATAATTTTTTAATTTTAATAAAATACCCAAGAGTTCTTCTTTTGATTCTTTGTATTTTTCTGATAAATAACTCTTAACAATTTCAAGTGACTGTAAAATTTTATGTGATGAATTTGCCGTACAAATATATCTAAATGCAATAGATGCTATAATTGTTATGTCATTTTTATCTTCTGAAGAAAAATCCTCATGCTTGGATGCAAATGAATATTTTTGATATTCACGCTCAAAGAAACCATTACATTGCTTATACTCAATTGGATTAATTTTTTTATTACCAACATTAATTTGCTGTGAATTATTTTGTATAATGGGCGTTATGTTTGATAATTTATCTATTAATTTATTTTGAGCCTTACGGATTTTGAATTTATCATTTGTGAAAGCATTTACCATATCTCCCAATATAGAAGCACCAGCTATAATTAAAATAGTTGCAATTGGTGTGCAAAAAAACATTGCAAGTGCAGATGTTGCACACAGTATAAATGCAGTTAAACCTTTTGTTATTATGGCATACATAGATTTTTGGGTTAACATACTCCAATTGGTTTTTTCTTTTTTAGAAATTTCCAGTTCATCTGTAAGTAAATCAATAAAATACTTTTTTAAATTCACATCTTCCTCAGTATCAATCATTGAATATAAAAAATAATATGCTCTTTTGGCGTCAATATCATCATAAAATTCTTGATGTAAATAATTTTTAAATAATTCTATCTTGTTTGATTCATAATCCTCAAACGCACTGTTAATATTATTTGTGATGGCATGAACATTGAATTTTTTTTGTACATAATTCACCATACACAGCTTTTTTAATTCCCTTACTTGTGATTGGTTATCATCATCTGTATCATTTTTTAAACTTATAATATATTCCAATACAGATATTTTATTATCTGATTGATTGTCAAATACAACCTCAAAAATAAAATCTCCATATTTATCAAATAAATCTTTGTTATTCTTGATCAATAAAATCAATTCATTATAGTTTTTTTGTTGTAATAAATTTATGAAATCATTATGAAAGTCTTCAAGTGTGGACGTGTTATTTGCAAATTGTTTATTCATGTTTATTTCATTTATCATTTGATTAGCTGAGACATGCGTAGTTTTCAATCTTTCACCGTTAAAGGTTAATTTTTCATCCACATGATTAATTTGTTTAAAGAACCCTTCACCCATCAATACAAAAGTCGGAAATAACTGCATGGATACACTGAATAATAAAGATGAACCTTTTGCAATTTGAATATCAGCAAAAGTATCCCCCACCATTGCACCTGCATATGTAAATAGCTGTAAAGCTTTAAGTACTGCCTTATGCCTGTGTTTTAAATATGACAAAGATTCTTGTGTTTTTTGTTTCAACAGATATAATAAATTTTGCCTATCATTTACTTTGAGTTGATCGTTGTCATTGTATGTGGTATTGTTTAAAATAAAGGTAATTTTATGTAAAGCAGTTGTAAACTGATACTTATCATTTAATTTGGCAATTTCTGGAAGATTAGTTATTAAACTTTTAATATCCACATCAAATTTATCGATGTTTTCTGAATATCCATATGCAGTTTTTGTGATTTTATTAATACTATTAATACACGTGCTTTCTTTTGTACCTTTATAAATTACATTTAACCAGTAAAGAGCATTGTTTCTAATTGTACAGCTTACACCATTATGCTTTATCTTACACTTGATGTGAATGTTGGTTAAATACTCTGGTGTAATATTACTAATTGCGCAATTAATTTTTTGTTGATATTGAGATTTTCTCTCTTTTAATTGGTTTATTTTACGAAGGTTGATGCAATTATTACGAACAATATTGCTATATTCAGCCTCATTCACACCCGATAATAATAGTAATTTGTCTTGATATTTATCAATTTCTGCATCAATTTTAACAACATCTTTAATGTCTTGTTTAAATTGTTTAATAAGATTTTTAGAGCCATCTTCATTTTTATAATTTATTTGACGATTTAGCGATATTTCAGTAACAACTTTTTTTATTACATTAGATATCTGTTTTATCTCATTGTGAGACCTGGCACCATTTAAAAGTGTAATTAGTGATGAAGATGCGCCCTGAATAACACCACCTATTACGCCATATGGATTCAAAAAACTTGTTTGTTGCATTGTAAACTCAATATCTTTGAGTGGTTGAAATATTTTTTTGTGGGATTTTATATCATCTTGATGGTGCGCATTCAATGGATTGGTCAATTCTTTTTTGATTTTTGTACGAAGTTCCATGTAACATGCCAAAGTATAGCTACTTTGCTCTTTATTTTGCAGTTGGGTTTGAATTAATATATCAGTTACAAGGTATAACTCACGAAGGCACGTTACAGCAACTTCTTTAAGGTTGTGATGTAATTTATTAGTGAAGATATGATTAATGAGTTTATTTACTGTGTCTACTGTAATGCCATAAGGTAAATGATTTAAAATGAGCTGTCTATGAAAATTTTGATAATGTTCTTTATACCTTTTATCATCTTTATTCATTAGCAAATCAAATAAAGCAACGTGATCATTTTGTGCAATTTTTTTTAAAAATTTATCATAATAATCCGCATCTATACTGGCATCTTTTTTATTTTCATACATGTGAAATGCGTAAAGAGAATATGGGTTGTGTTTGACTATAGTGCACATAATAACCCTCCCGCAAACATAAATAAATTGCGTGCATATAAATATTACGCATAATAAATGCTAAGTTATTATGGTATTATAAAAATTATTCAATTAAAACCATCACAATTAACTTTCACTATTCTACCATATTGCAATTATTTTTATATTTTTTTTGCAAAAACTAAAATGAAACCATGTGATACAATAGACCTTAAAATAAGAGTAAGAGAATAAGGAGCGACTCAAAATATGCCACTAGACAATATTAAAATTATCTTATGTGATACTACTCACACTGGTAATATCGGGGCGTGTGCACGTGCCATGAAAAACATGGGTCTAAAAAATTTGATACTAGTGTCACCTCGTGTTACACCAGATGATCACAGCTTAGCCCTCGCCAGTAACGCACGTGACATAATAGACACAGCAATTATTTGCGATAACCTAGATACCGCATTATACGATGTGCATTTTGCAGTTGCATTAACCGCGAGGCGTAGAGAGTTTAGCGCACATTTGCAAACTCCAGATGAGTTATTAGACGAGATAATGCCTTCTGTAGACAGCGACTTAAATATAGCTTTTGTATTTGGCGCTGAAAGAACTGGTCTTACCATAGAACAAATAGAGAAATGCAATAAACTTGTGACTATACCAGGTAACCCAAAATATTTATCATTAAATTTGGCACAAGCAGTACAGATTATCTGTTATGAAATTTATAAAAAATATCTTCAATTATTGGATAACGATAACAAAAATGATGCATTGGCTTATTTGAAAAATCATGATGAAAAACCCTCCACCATCGCGGATAATCAAAATATTTTATCTCATTTATATGAGATGCTAGATAAAACAAATTATAACTTTAAAAATGAAGAAATAACCAAACGTAAACTACAACAGATTATTAATAAAGCCCAGCTTAACCGTGAAGAAGTTGGGCTTATTCACGGTATACTTAGAAATATATTGTTATACACATCATTACCATGAAGAATATAATTACTAAAAAATCCAGTATACCATTGGTTTAAAGATATACCATATTGTTTTGATAACAATACATCTTCATAGGAAGCTACACCACCGGTACGAATAACATGAAATTCATAATCTAGATTTTGAGTATTTTTATATTTTACCGCTTCTGTGCATAAAAAAAGAGAATTTGATTGCAAGTATTTACCGGATACACCACCGCCAAAATTTTTAGTAAAGTATTTAAAAAGCGATACATCATCTTTTGCGATATATTTGATTGCATCTTCGTAATTGGTTGATGTATTACCAATATTTATTCCATCAAATTTATATTTAAATAAAATATTTAGTATATTTGGCAATGCATCTATTGAAACATCGTTTGATATTTTTACAATCACTGGAAGATGGCGAGTGCGTTTTTGTAGAAAATGCTTGGCAACGTATTGTAATCTATTTTCAAAATCTACGGACGTGTTATGGAGTTTGACATTAGGACAGCTTTCATTTATTTCAATAAAATCAATGTGTGGGTTTTGTTCATATAAAAATAAACTATTTATGAGCTCCGTTACTCCTTCTTTTTCGGTGAGAAGTGGATCACGCATGAGGCTCCACCCTATTGGGCAACCTGAAATTTTTTGACTGGTGATAGTTTTAGTATGAAGTAAGGCATCCCCAAGGTTTGGTAGCCCCAAATAATTAACCGCTATATTTGATTGATGCAATGAAATAAACGGGTGCCGAATGCCATGTATTATATTTCCATCTCTCACACCACTTGTGCTAGTTCCTCCTATATATCCACCAGCCCCTAAACTTGATACCACATCATACCCTTGACCATCTTTAAACATACCAGCTGCATTTAATAGTGGCAGTCTAAAATTTATTCCCCATAATGTTGTACTAAATTCATTTGTGTTTATTGTATTTTGTGGGGCTAATTTAACATTATAAAAATTATCCATAAAGTATCTTCGCCCATAAGAATGAATACGGGTTCTTATTTTTGGAGGTAGATATTTTAAAATATTTTTATCTATTTGATAGAAGATTAATGCTAGTGATTTGATGATAAACCCCTCTGTGTTTATTTTTTTTTGATTTTTCTACTCGCTTGAGATAGCTTCTCAATCTTTCTTGTGAATAAGTTTCACCACACCCCAGCGTACTTCTATGAGCACCCAATGCACCATATGCAAATGCTTCTATTTGAGGGTTGCGTAAACGAGTAAATGCAATTTTGGAATATTCTAATAATTGGTTCTTAAAGTTCTTCATTATTGATACATAACCCTTGGTTAAGGCTCTAGGCATTTTATTACCCATAAGGTTAGTTGCAAATGAACCAGTGGCATCAACCACAAGTCCAGTTATCGCCCCCAAAGTTTGATCGGAGATAAATTTTGGGGCAGTATAAGGCCCCAATGTCATCACCGAAGTAATCAAATTTTTTCTGTCAAAAAATTGATCTGTTATATGACTATTTGATTGCCGAAGTGTAGCTGCTATCACCCCAAATCTCAATGCATACAAAATGTGGGCTAATATTTTTACCTTATCTTCATTTTTACATTCATACATGTTTATCACATAAGACATTAATAGCAATTTACGCAGTAATTGCTCTTGGGTTGAATTTTTATCTAAATGTAACGCCCAAGTTAATACTTCTATAGGGTTGTTTAACATGAATTCATTGTGATTAAGTGGATATTTTTGAATGATTTTATTAATAATAAATTGTGCTTCTTTTTCTAAACTTAAGCTAAATTTTGCCTCTTTTTCTAAACTTAAGCTATTGTCGATTAAATCAATCTGTTCAACGCTTGCCTTTTTCTTTGGACTAGACGAAGCTGTGCTAGGGCCAGATTGTGCTGTTTGCTCCTCCTGATTTGTTGGTTGGTACTTTTTCAATTCACGTCTCTCAAGATCTTTTTTGAGTTGGCTATAATAGTCTAAGTTATGATTATTGATATTTTTATGTGCCTCATTGTTATCTTTATTAATAAATTCTAATAGTGCATTGGCGGCAATTTTTCTATTAGGATTAGTTAATTTTCCCAACAATATATTGATTGTTTTGGTATTTGAACCGGCAACACGAGATAGGTTAATAAGCCATAGAGCAGGAAGGGCGACCAATGGTAACAATGCATAAGCTACCCCATATCCCACACCCACAAGGTTTGCAACCAACATTTCTACTAGAAATGTTTTGGCTACACTTGGAGAAAACTTACCAAATAATACTGAACGACTGTCATTTATTGAATTTAAAATATTAGCTATTATTTGCATTTTAGCCCAGCTTCGCTCAGAGCTTAAATCCTGCACAGCAAATCCGATTATCCAAACTAAAGCGATTAGTGGGTTTCTCGCAGACGCGAAAGATAGATTGGCGACACGTTCAAAATCAGTTGGCTCACAATCATAATTGTAGAATGTTTCTCCTTGCTGGTCGCGGGTAACTGTTAGAGCATTTCTAAATGTTGGATCATATTTTTGGGCTAAATTACTAAAATTGATTACCGCTTCTTTTCTTTGTTGTAGTTTTTCTGCGGATTCAGACTCATTCTCTTTGCTGAGAATTAAATGATAAAAAAGAGGTAGTTTTTTGCCATCTTGCTCTTTTATGGCGGTTAGTTTATTATAAATATATTCACTATCATGATCAGATATTATATCTTTAATAAGCTTATCAGATGAAGGCTCTGATGAGGTAAAACTATCTATATTTACCTGTACGGCATCTACCACACTCTGGTCAGTGCTTTCGTTGGTTACTTGAAAAAGTTTATTAGCCGATTCATGTAACTGTAAAATGGTGTTTAAGGTGTGCGCGCGTTCGATATATGTTTTATAGAAAGTCGACTCTGAAACTTTATTTAATGCAGTAAATATTGGCCAGCGTAATTCATTTGCTAGAATAGAACCACTGGAGGCAATGGCTTCAATAGTTGAAATATTATGCATACCATAACGCAAAGAATTGATGATTCCTTTTTTAAGTAGAGCCTCACTACGTTTTTCATTGGCAACCTTAAATAAATTACCATGATCAGGGTTTAACCGTAAATCAAGTAGATTGCGGTATAAATGAGCCTTTTCTATTTGATTTAATCTAGAAGACCCATTAATGACAAGTATAACCTTATGCATCACTTCAATTACATTATCTTTATTGGCAGTTTCCAGTAAATTATATAAATAATTATAAAGACATTGATAATGGTTGATATTGTCTTTGTCATTGATGCTTTTCAATTTTTTATAATCATTCAGATTGCAAACCAAATCACCTAATAATTGTGGGCAATATTTAGTTAAAGCTTCTATCGGAGTATAGTAAACCCTCCTTAAACCACCATCTCCTCTTTGGGTGTGTTGATATTGATGTCTATTTAAAATTTTCCATAAATAATCATAGATATTCATTGGGTTGTTTTTGTTAGAGGTAACACTACTTATATTTTTTAAATCTTCAGGGTTACTTTTATTAATCAGCAAATCAATTGAATTTTGAATTTCATTATGATTTGTACCATTTTTAGCAAACTCTGCAAGTTTTGCCTCTAAATCAATTATTTTTTCGAGAAAGCTGGGAGATTTATTTGAAATTGGAAGAATATTTTCTACTTGAGCCACTTTTTCTTTATCTAGATCAATTTTTCCATTTTGATGTGAATGAGTACTGTTTTCTTTTAATTCAGCACTTTTAATTTTATTACGCTTGCGAATAAGTGTTTTTTTGATTTGATAAGATTTGGTTGTTGTTGTGGAGGTAAGACTAAAATTACGAGCTTCTTTTAAAATATTATCTATCCTGTCCTCAAGACTCCTAGGGATGTCAGATCTATTATGAGTACATAAAAATAAATCAAGCTTTATCAATAAGCTTAATTTATTTATTTTCATTTCAATGTGTCTACCTGTTGGGGTTGTTCTAGCAAGTGCACTACCTATAACATCAAAAAAAGCTGCTGATAATCCTGCAAATACACCATGATCACCGCTGGGGCCTGGGCAGTGATATTTTTGCAGTAGTGGGTTAAAATCATCTGAGGCAGTAACGAATGCTCTAGTAGTTGCAGCAACACCAATGGTACTCTCTTGTGTTTTGGCTAGTGGAATTTTATCTTCGATGCGTTCAATTTCATTAAATAAATCCCTTAATTCCACCTTCTGATTTGTATTTTGCGAGGATACTGCTAATGAAGTAGGCACCGAGAGCAGGAATTTTTCAATAGTTTTTACATGACTAAATAACGCTATCAATTCAGGATCTAGGTTTAAACATTGCTCTTGTGCAAAGTATTGAATTAATTTAACTTGATAGGATAACTCTTTAATTTCATTCTCTTGTGTGCTTTTGGTGATGTTATTATGAGATGAAAAATATGAATTTTGCCAATCTTCTAATATAGTAATTTTACCAGATAGATTGGGGGTGCATCGACTACGTATTTTTTCTATAATTTTTTTATGTTTTTTAATAAAATTTTCATAATCTATTTTGATTAATTTTTTTAGATTAAAAGATGTTAGTTGGACAGTATCTTGCTTGGGAGTACTCTTGGGTTTTAATTCTGATGCAATTGGATTAGATACATTATGAAAACCACTACCTAGCTTTCTATTACAATACACTTGAAATTGATGTGCTGTTAGACTGTGTCCCATACATACCCTCCATTTTTTTAATCAGCATACAAAATACTGCTAAAATATGTTTAAAAGCTTAGTACCCAAAAGGTTTACACCTTACATTGAAATCATCTTTTCTAAAAGCCACATCAAAAAAATACTATAGCACATAAGGAATAAATGTTTTATTTCCAACAACGTCCATATTGCAAAGACTATGAGTATATATTAATTTTATCTCTATAGCTCTGTATTGATTAATAATATTATATATTATATCTGGTTTCCAACACTCCTTACTTATTTTTTCAAAGAATGAGTAATATCAATATAAGTAGTGCGGTTATTATTGCAGAAATAATAATATTTTAGTAACCAAGCGCGCCGTAAACCATAGCCATTAATGGCGGTGATATGGGGACACAGATATGCTATTATGAGGTATTTTTTGAAGATTTATTTCAATTCAGCATGAACTCAAAAAATTACACTGGAGTTATTTTATCAAGTTTACCCACTAGTTTGGCAAAAGAGCCTTTATCTTTTTGGTTTTTGTTGGTCATGTGAAATGGAAGTTTTGGCGGTGATTTTTTTATTGAAGAACTTTTCTTCAATACTGAGAACTACACAAACTTTTATTTGACATTTTAAAATCCCCTCATCGCTAACAACATTATTTCTTGAATCTGTTCTGGAGTAATATGAAATTCCTCAATAGCCTCATCTACAGTGATTTTTGTAA
>CANISK010000013.1 GCA_947470205.1 Neisseriaceae bacterium
ATACATCAATTCCCACCATTTTTCTAATTTTACAATTATTTTTACCTTTGCTATAGCCAGTAACATATTGTATGCCCTGAATGTCAGCATTGGTGATGTTGAATTTTTCCAAACATTGAATTACTGTTTCGTCTTGCTGTGTTACAGATATAAATGATTCTACAAGTGGATGACGGTATGTTGCTTTTTGCTGATTATTCTGAGGTTGTTCGTCGGTTAGTTTATTAATTATATCATTTTTTTCGTACTCCCAAAAATACTCATTAAATTCATCTGATGAAATATTGCTATTGTCTCTTAATAAACTAATTAAATTAGTTAAAGATAGATCTTGGGCGCCTAAGTTTTTGCATAATGTTTGCAATTGTTCCAACGCAATTTCGCGATCATCCTCAAGAGCTTTGTTGATTATTTGCATTGATGCATGTGTTTGCGAATTCTTAATATATTTCATGAATGTGGATGAATTAGAATCAATATCTTTTGGTAACTGATATTCATTGTTCTGCTCCTGACAATCTTGAGTCACAGTTTGATCTTGGATGTCATCTTGATTTTTAAATTCCTCTTGATGTTGGATTTGGCTTTGAACGTCAAGCGTTGATTCAGATGTGTGGTTGATTGATTGATCTTGCAAATCTTGTTGCGCAGCTTGAATTTTTATTTCCTCTTGACGTTGTTCTTGATTGTAAATCGTTAATTCAAGATTATCTTCATGTTGTTTTTGTTGCTCCTGTGTGTTATTTTGTATATTTGTTTGGGCGCTGTCAAGTAATTTTTCTAATTGTGTAAATGGCTCCTCTAATCTACGCCTCAGGGATGCGTTTGAGATAATTTTTTTTATTTGTTTGATTTGATTAGTTTGATAGAGATTGTGATATTTATATGCAATGTGTAGTACATGATACATATATTTATATATGCCTGCTAAGTAGTACTCCTCTACAGTATTACGATCGTCTTCTTTTATTGTACCTAACATGGTAGAGAGATCTGATTGCAATGTAGAGATGCATGTAAAAAAATCTTTCAACGCTGGGTATAGATTTTGTAAGTATGAAATAGTTGGACCCCAGGCTGAAAAGTATTGGATTATTTCAGTGGGTAGCAAAGGATTTTCTTTAATACTTTGGAGTCTACTTGTAAATGCATCTGTAGAATTGCATTCATACTTCACTGTGTTCTCTGAGTCTTCCTTTGTTATCAAATGTAAAGACCATAGTTGTTCACTGTCTTTCCATATTATGCAATATGTATCTTTTTTTCTAGAAGTCATTATCAAGCGTCCTATTTCGATGGCTTTGTTGCGTCTGGACTCATCACCTTCTACTATAGAATACTCTTGTTGTCTTATTAGTTCCATTAATTGGTTAAAGGACTGATATAAAGAGCTAGCGGCATTTTTTATTTCTTCGTCCCTTATCATGAGTAAGTTGATATTCGAATCGCCTTTACATTGATCGAGGGTTTGCTGATTATATACCTCATTAATCTTTGGGTAATATAGACTAACATGTTGTGGTAAAGGTTGAATTTTGCACTTGTAAGTACGATTTATTTGTTGAATATCCTTTTTTGTCATCTGAACGGCATTAATATGGGTGCGGCCTTGCTTAAAGTAATCAGAACATTTTTGTAACAATTCCCTTTGCTGTTGGGATAAATATCCCGCATTGTCTTCGATGTATTCTCCAGAAATAATCTTTTGAATGCAAGAAGAGATATCCTCTTCATTTGCGTTTTTTCCGGGGTTGTCCCCTTGAAACATAACGTTTGGTTGATTGGTTTGTGTTGTTTGCTGTTGTTGACAAGCTAGCAAAGTATTTATTTTGTTGAGTTGCATGAAATAGTACCTTGTAAAAATATTAGTATTGATGTTATTTAATCAATACAATATTGTACAGCAAATTAATTAAAAAAATGGTGACAAATTTGTTTCATAAGATGCGCATTGTATATTGTATAATAAAATGCGTATAATTTCACTCCAAAATATATAAATAATGTATAATTACCAAATAGTCTACATTAAAAATTATTACGAAAGATTATCTATGCGTTTACTAATCACAAATGAATTGATATATAAATGGACGGCATATTATTTATGTAAAAAAATTACACTTGCACACAAAAATTCCAATAAGCCATTTGTATTAGGTTTACCAACTGGTTCAACGCCACTTGGAGTTTACAAAGAGCTTATCAAATTATACAAAAATGGACAATTGAGTTTCACCAATGTAGTTACCTTTAATATGGACGAATATGTTGGATTATCCAAGGAGCACCCACAATCTTATAATTACTACATGCATCATCATTTTTTTGATCACGTAGATATTGACAGAAAAAATGTACATATTTTAAATGGTAAAGCTAAAAATCTAGAAAAAGAATGTTTGCAGTTTGAGAAAAAAATTGCTGATTGTGGTGGTATAGATATCATGTTGGGCGGGGTTGGTGTAGATGGACATATTGCATTTAACGAGCCAGGCTCTTCATTGAGTTCATTAACTCGCATTAAAACGTTAAATCATTCTACAATAGTTGCCAATTCAAGATTTTTTGATAATGATATTTCAAAAACACCATATTTGGCACTAACAATGGGAATACAAACCATTCTCAATGCTAGAGAAATTATCATTCTTGCAGCTGGAACGCAAAAATCCCTCGCAGTACATCAGGCCATAGAAGGTGGCATTTCTAGTATGTGCCCGATCACAGCACTGCAAATGCATAATAAAGCTGTGATAGTATGTGATAAATTAGCCACGCACGAATTAAAAGTAAAGACAATTGATTACTTTGAGGATATTATTGATGAATATTCAGACATGTTAAAATACGTTAAAAATATTTAATATTATTTAAAGATAAAATACAATGAATACAAATAAAGACATTAGATGGCATCAGAGATTTAATAATTATAAACAAGCGATTTTATTATTAAAAGAAGCCTGTGATGAAGACTTAAATGGATATAACGATTTAGAAAAAGAAGGTTTAATCCAACGTTTTGAATTTACGTTAGAACTTGCATGGAAGGTATTAAAAGACCGCATGGAATACGATAGCATTACTCTAGATATTGTTTCTCCAAAGAGCATAATAAGAGAAGCCTATATAAGTAAATACATTAATAACCCAGAAATTTGGTTTGATATGATTGACAGCAGAAACTCCATGAGTCATGTTTACGATAGAACAAGTTTCGATGAAATTGTGCAAAAAGTTAAAATGGAATATGTAAATGTTTTGCATGAATTTTATCTCAAAAATGCAAAATTGGTAAATCAAAAATGAGTAAATTTGATGGGATGTTTGGGTTATCTAATCAAGATATTTTTTTACTAAGAGGTATTTTTGCAAAATATCCATTGGTGCATATTGTAAAAATATATGGTTCACGAGCTAAAGGCAATTATCATACTCGTAGTGACATTGATCTTGTGATAATCGAAAAAGATGAAATCAAAATCCCACAATCTACAGTTTATGATATATTATCTAAACTTGAAGAAAGCAGTATAATATATAAAATTGATTTACAAATTTATAATAATATTAACAATATTGAACTCAAAGAACATATCGATAGAATAGGGCAAATTTTTTATACAAAGGATATACAAACTATTCAAATTCACAGTAATCGCGATAATCCAATTTTTGATAAAAAAGATATAGAAAATATTAATAAAATACGTAACACTTTTATAATTGCTAAGCAGAAATATTTTATATTAGAATATATTAATAAACCAACCATATATTCTCAAGTACGTAATTTACTTTGTGAATCCTTATTTAGAAATATTATCTTAGAAATTTATGCAATTTTATATGATACTGACAATAGAACTATTGCAAATAAAACACTAAACAAATTAACCAAACACATCAAAAATAATGAGGTTGTATTTCAATTTGTTTCGCAAATTAGTTATGACAATAGTACAGATATAGATACTCACCATGAAAACCTATACGTTTCATTTAATGGGTCAAGCGATGCCGCTGCCAATTCTCATTGTAACATCAATATAAATATTACAGATACACGAAATAAATTTAAAAAATACCGCGATAAAGTATTGGCTCATAAAGATAATGGTCAATATGATTATCATTTCTCGCAAAATGATATAAAAAATCTCTTAGATGAATCAGAAAAGATTATTTATTTATTGTATAAAGTTAGCCAACCAACCACTTCGGTGTGTTTTGATTTTGAAAGAACAATACTAAAACCCCTTAAATTTGAATGTGATAATTTTTTTAATACTAAATAAAAACAAAAACGCACTTGCACAATAATATATGAGTAAAGGTGTATTTATGAGTTTATTTATTGATAACTTACTCCATCCAACTATACTATTTTTTATTTTAGGCCTAGTGGTTTCTTTGTTGAAAAGCGACTTAGATGTACCAGACCAAATCAGTAAATTTTTATCTATATATCTATTAATGTCAATTGGTTTAAATAGTGGATATGAACTTGGCGTGATTGGAATATCAATATCAGTTGCCAAATTTTTTGTAGTGTGTATTTTATTTGCAGTGCTTATTCCTACCATCGGATATTTTACTTTACGATATAAGCATAATGTCGCAGACTCTAGTCTCATAGCGGCTTGCTACGGTTCTGTTAGTGCGGTTACTTTTCTTGCTGCAACTAGTTTTTTGATAGATAACGAAATTAAATTTGATGGATATATCACAACAGCTCTTGGTCTTATGGAGTTTCCCGCTATTATTGTGGGGCTTATTTTTTATAAGTTGTTTACTCATGCATACATAAATAAAAAACAACTTGTCAAATATATTATCCAGCATACATTGCTAGATTCATCAATAGTGTTGTTATTGGGCAGTATAGCAATTGGTTACATTAGCGGTATGGATGGCAAAGAAGAAATGATGCCATTTATTAGCAATATCTTCAAAGGAATGTTGGCATTGTATTTGTTGGATATTGGTATCAAAGCCGGTCGTCATTTACCACAGATTGTCAATTCCTCCTTTTTTCTAATTATATTTGCAATAGTTGTCCCGATAATTAATGGTATTATTGGTATTTTAGTATCTCATTTTATACTTCATTTTGATATTGGTAACTCACTTTTAGTCACTATGTTATTTGCTAGCGCCTCATATCTTGTGGTTCCTTCTTCAATGAGTATATCCATTCCAGATGCAAACTCAAATACAGCAGTAACAATTACTTTAGTGATTACATTCACTTTTAATGTCTTATTGGCAATGCCAGTTTACTATTTTATTTTAGAAAAATTACAATAACTACAACCATCATGATCCTAAATTTTATTTAGAACGCCAGTTTAACATAAGAAATTATAAAAATCAGTCATTGCGAACCCTGATTTATCAGGGTGTGGCAATCCCATACGCAATAATACGTAATATGTAACACATGAGCTTCAATCATTGAGATTGCCACGCTATGATAAATCATAGCTCGCAATGACTGTATTCCTTGGTATCTATATTTTAGAAAGTTTATATTATTATGCCATCATTAGCTAATGATAATTTTATCAATAACCATACCACATATTCCATCACCACATCGTTTATAAATCAGGCGAATATCAATCAAGTAAAATTTGATGAGTTAAATCAGAAAGCACACAATAATTATGAAGAATTTTGGGGAGAGTTGGCGCATACAAAAATCTCATGGCATAAACCCTTCACAACTACTTTAAATAACACCAAGGCGCCATTTTACAAATGGTTTGAGGATGGAGTTTTAAATGTATCATACAATTGTTTAGATAGACATTTGAGATCCAAAGCTCATAAAACAGCAATCATATTTGAAGCAGATGATGGGGCTATTACAAAAATTACTTATCAAGAGCTTCACACCAAAGTATGCCAATTTGCCAATGGGCTAAAGTCCATTGGGGTAAAAAGCGGTGATCGGGTGATCGTGTATATGAATAATAGCATTGAGGCAATTATTGCCATGCAGTCAATTGCACGAATTGGCGCAATTCATTCTGTAGTATTTGGAGGGTTTTCGTCAATTGCATTGGCAGATCGGATAATCGATGCAAAAGCTGAATATATTATTACTGTAAATGGATATCACAGGGGTGGTAAATTAATTGAATTAAAAAAAATGGTAGATGAAGCACTTATCAATATAGATAAAAATATTCATCAAATAAAACACACAATCATACATAACCGTACCCCAGATTTAAATACTAAGATCACACCACATCAAGACATATGGTGGAATGATGTTGTTGATAATCAAGATAAAGAATGCATACCAGAATGGGTAACATCGGAGCACCCATTATTTATCTTATATACATCAGGCTCTACTGGTAAACCAAAGGGTATATTACATACAAGTGGTGGTTATTTGCTAGGTACCATAGTGACAATGGAGTGGGTTTTTGATTACAAAGACACAGATTGCTACTGGTGTACAGCAGATGTAGGATGGATAACAGGGCATTCATATATTTGCTATGGTCCACTAGCGGTTGGGGCTACACAAGTTATATTTGAAGGGATACCCACATATCCTAGCGCGGATAGATTTTGGCAGATGATAGAACGACACAAGGTCACTACATTTTATACTGCACCTACCGCGATTAGAAATCTCATTAAATTAGGTGCCACATTGCCAAAAAACCACAACTTATCATCTTTAAGGTTGTTAGGAAGTGTGGGGGAGCCTATAAATCCCGAAGCGTGGAAGTGGTATTATGAAGTGGTTGGCAATAGCAAGTGCCCGATAGTAGACACATGGTGGCAAACCGAAACTGGATGTAATATGTTGTCTCCCATACCGGGCGTACAAGCATTAAAACCAGGGTCTTGTGTCTCACCCATTCCTGGTATCATGGCCGTAATAATTGATGAAAATGGCAACAGCATTAAACCCGGGGAAAGTGGTTATTTAGTAATCACAAAACCATTTCCATCTCAATTGCGTACTATCTGGAATGCGGACGATAAATTCATCAAAACTTATTATCCACAAGATATCGCAGATGGTAGGTATTACATAGCTGGAGACAGTGCACAGCTTGATACAGATGGTTACTTTTGGATTTTAGGGCGGATAGATGATGTGTTGAATGTATCTGGGCATCGCTTAGGTACAATGGAGATCGAATCAGCAATAACAATGCATCCAAGCATAGCAGAGGCAGCTGTAGTTGGTAAACCTCATGCAATAAAAGGCGAAGGGATTTTTGCCTTTGTAGTTTGTAAAAAAGATAGTTCAATAAAAGATTTGTCTCAAGATGATAAAACTACACTCACTAATCAGATAAATGCTATTATTAGTAAAGAAATTGGAGCGATAGCTAAAATAGATGAAATAAAATTTGTAGAGGGGTTGCCCAAGACGAGATCTGGTAAAATTATGCGCCGTTTACTACGAAATATAGTGCGAGGAGAGGAAATTACACAAGATATTTCAACGCTAGAAAACCCAGCGATAATAAACACTCTGAAGTTATAAGGATAAAGTCAATGAAAAAAAATTTAAATTTCATGGCACTAGTATTTTTATTTTTTGGATGGGGATTTATTACAGTTTTAAATGACCTACTCACGCCAATTTTAAAATCCGCCTTTATGCTTAGTTATTTTGAGGCAAACTTTGTCTCATTTGCATTTTTTATTGCTTATTTTATTGGCGGATTATTATATTTTATTTCAAATATAATTGGGATTAAATTTTTTACCAATTTAGGCTACAGAGGACTTATTTTACTGGGGCTCAAATTATCTGGTTTTGGTTGTCTTGTTTTTGTGGGTGCTACAATTTTTAAAAGCTATTTAATATTTTTATTAGGGCTGTTTTCCATTGGCTTTGGTTTTATGTTTATTCAGATTGCCGCCAATCCATTGGTATTAATATCTGGAGATGCAAATACAGGAGCAGCGAGACTTAATATTGCACAGGGGTTTAATTCATTGGCAACCACGTTAGCGCCAATTATAGGTGCGATAGTGTTTTACAACATGCTTCATGTGGAATCAAATTACTCAGCACTCAAATATCCATACTTTATATTTAGTATCTGCTTTTTTGCATTAGCCTATTTTGTAGTTAAATTTTTGACTACCGACCAAACAAGCATTACCATCAGTGCCACAAATAAACCATATGCATTAAACCATTTAAATCTTCTTTTTGGAGCGATTGCAATCTTTTTCTATGTAGGTTCTGAGGTTGGTATTGGTGCAAATTTTATTGCTTTGGTTAAATCTGGCAAAATAATTCAAGCATCAGGAAATGTTGCAAGTGAATTACTTGCATTTTATTGGGGTGGGGCAATGATTGGTAGATTTTTAGGGGGTATTGCATTAAATAACAAATATAAAACGTCAACCAAGCTAATTTATATGATACTCACAGCGGTTGCTCTTACTATTTTAATTTTACAAATTAGCCAAAGTAATGTCAATTTAAAATATTATATTTTACACGAAATTTTAGCGATCGTTATACTATTGTTTGCTAAAAATTCTCGCCGCACTTTATTATTATTTGCATTTGTAAATATTATCAATTTGATAATTGGTATCCATCTTGGAAATCACCTATTTGCAATTTGGTCAATCATCTCAATCGGAATATTTAATTCAATAATGTGGCCAAACATATTTGATCTAGCGATAGATGGATTAGGTGAATATAAAGAACAAGGCTCCTCATTGCTAATTATGATGATATTAGGTGGAGCGATAATGCCAATATTACAAGGGCACATTGCAGATAAATTTGATATATTAACATCATATTATGTGCCAATTATTGGTTACGTATATATTTTATTATACAGTATATTTTATAGCAAAAAAACTATAAAATTGATCAATTAATCAAAATTAATTCATACGAGGAGGCAAGATAAATATGTGTGGAATAGTAGGTGGAGTTAGTGAAAGAAACGTGGTATCAGTTATCCTAGAAGGTCTCCATAGACTGGAATATCGCGGGTATGATTCAGTTGGAATAGCTGTTATTGATGAGACACAAAATCTCATCAGAATGCGTTCGGTTAATCGGGTGACAACCCTCATGGAAGACTGCAAGTCCCATAATTTTAAGGGTAATATAGGCATAGGTCATACCAGATGGGCAACTCATGGGGGAGTTACAAAGCACAATGCACATCCGCACTTTTCTCATAATACCGTAGCGGTAGTGCATAATGGGATTATAGAAAACTATTCACAAAAAAAAATTGAATTAAAGGCGTTGGGCTATGAATTTGTATCAGAAACTGATACTGAGGTGATAGCGCATCTTGTTCATTTTCATCATATAAAAAAGCATAAAAGTTTACTACAATCAATACAAGATATTACAAAAGAGCTAGTTGGTGGATATGCATTGGGAGTAATCAGTCAAACCAGCCCCAATGAAATTATCTGTATCAGTAATAAAGCACCATTAACACTCGGGGTGGGTATTAATGAGATGTATTTCGCATCAGATGTAATGGCATTATTGCCTGTAACCAATAAAATAATCCATTTGGAAGATGGCGATATCGCGGTACTTAAATTAAACGAATATAGTATATATAATCACACTGGAGAAAAAATAAAGAGGTCTCCCGTTACAAGCTCCTTGTCTGCACTTGGCGCTGAGCTTGGTAAGTATAGACACTTTATGCAAAAAGAAATCTTTGAGCAACCACTTGCAATATCAGATACATTGCAGTATCTAGGCACCACATTTGATGCAGATAAATTTGGTGCAAAAGCCATTGACATATTCAAACAAATTAACTGTATTCAAATTATCGCTTGTGGTACGAGCTATAATGCTGGTATGGTTGCCAAATATTGGTTTGAAGAGATAGTCAATTTCCCGTGTAGTGTAGATATCGCAAGTGAGTATAGATATAAAAACGTGATTGTGAACCATAATCAGTTATTTATATTTATTTCACAATCTGGAGAAACCGCAGATACATTAGCATGCATTAAGCATATCCATGAATTAAATTTACATAATACATTAGCAATTTGCAATGTGGCAGAAAGTAGCATTACAAGACTATCTACCTTGAATATAATCACAAAAGCAGGGGTGGAGATAGGTGTTGCATCCACTAAAGCATTTTCCACACAGCTTATCACATTACTTTATTTATCTTGTACGTTAGCCAAAATACATAATAAACTTTCAAAAGACACAGAAGAAGAATTAGTAAACCAATTTAACACCCTACCAGCAATTATCACAAAAACTTTATCTATTGAAACTGAAATGAAACGCATCGCACAAGATCTAAAACACAAAGAACATTTGTTGTTGATTGGGAGAAATGTGATGTACCCAATTGCCCTTGAAGGTGCGCTCAAAATTAAAGAGATATCATACATACATGCAGAAAGTTATGCATCTGGCGAATTAAAACACGGCCCACTGTCTCTTATAGATAAAAATATGCCAATAATATGCCTTGCACCATCAAAGATTTTATACGATAAAACCATGTCAAATATTGAGGAAGTATTGGCAAGACATGGAATAGTCTACATTTTAACGGATAACCCTACACATAATTTACCAGATTGTCATATGAATACGGTTATAGATATACCAAGTAACACCTCAAAATATTTATTACCCATTATATACGTAGTACCACTTCAACTACTTGCCTATCACACAGCGCTTGCTAAAGGCACAGATGTGGACAAACCAAGAAATTTAGCAAAGAGTGTGACTGTTGAGTAAAAATCACTCTGTATGGTCTCATTTAATGTTAAAATCACACCTATAAACGCTAGTTCGACATTAATAAACTGTCATCCCCTAAGCCGGCAATTGTCATTCCCGCGTAGGCTCTTGTCATTCCCGCGTAGGCTCTTGTCATTCCCGCGTAGGCTCTTGTCATTCCCGCGTAGGCTCTTGTCATTCCCGCGTAGGCGGGAATCCAGTTAAAACAATGAGAGCATGGATTCGAGATTATGAAAGATATCTAGCATAAAAAAATATTTTGGGGATTTAAATGAATAACCAACCAACAATAGATGCATTACAAATAAAAGAGTGGGAAGAATCTATAGATAATGTAATAGATTATAACGGTGTAGATACCGCTCGTTTTATTATTAACCGTATTGCAGATCGTGTACGTGAAACCACTGGGGAGCGAATTTTTAACGAAACAAACACAGATTACATCAACACCATTCCAGTAGAAAAAGAACACGTCTACCCAGGTGATAAAATGTTGGAAGCAAAGCTCCAAGCGATGATCCGTTGGAATGCAACTGCAATGGTGTTAAAAGCAAATAAGATTAGTAGTGAGCTAGGTGGTCATATCGCATCTTATGCTTCTTCATCTTCATTGTATGAGGTTGGATTTAATCATTTTTGGAAAGCGCCAGATGAATCCTCCCATGGAGACATGGTATTTTTTCAAGGGCACTCATCTCCGGGTATTTATGCGAGAAGTTTTCTTGAGGGTAGGTTGTCTGAGGATGAGCTCATAAACTTTCGTCAAGAGGCATATAAAAAAGGTTTATCATCATATCCTCACCCTTGGCTTATGCCAAACTATTGGCAAGTGCCGACTGTATCTATGGGACTTGGTCCTTTAATGGCAATATATCAAGCACGGTTTATGAAATATATGGGAGATAGAAATCTTGCCGATATTACTCACCGTAAAGTCTGGTGTTTTGTGGGTGATGGTGAAACCTCAGAACCAGAAACGCTTGGCAATATTCATATCGCATCGAGAGAGGCATTAGATAACCTCATATTTGTGATAAATTGCAATTTACAACGCCTAGACGGGCCAGTAAATGGTAACGGTAAAATCATTCAAGAAATGGAAGGGTTATTTGCTGGGGCAGGCTGGAAAGTAATCAAAGTTATTTGGGGTAGTGGCTGGGATAGACTTTTATTAAAAGATAAAACTGGTAAACTTAAACAACTAATGATGGAAACGGTAGACGGTGAGTATCAAACTTATCGGGCGAAAGATGGAAAGTTTATCCGTGAAAACTTTTTTGGTAAATTTCAAGAAACTAGAGCTTTAGTTCAAGATATGACTGATGAAGATATATGGAGACTAACACGCGGTGGGCATGATATAGATAAAATATATTCCGCATATTATGAGGCGGTGAATAATCCACAAAAAAAACCAGTGGTGATTTTAGCCAAAACAATCAAAGGGTATGGCATGACTGGTGAAGGTGAGTCGCAAAATGTCGCCCATCAACAAAAGAAGCTCTCAAAAGAGGCATTGCTTAAAATTTGTAATAAATTTGATATCCCACTTGCAAATGAAGAATTAGACGAATTGCCATTTTTAAAACCCAAAAAAGACAGTAAAGAATATGAATATTTACATAGCATGCGAGAGAAACTCGGTGGATATTACCCAGTAAGAAAACCAATTACAAGCCACATCCAGCTACCACCGCTTAATGCATTTGAGAGCTTACTAAAAGACACCAAAGAACGAGAGCTATCAACCACCATGATATTTGTTCGTATGTTAAATATCCTGCTTAAAGATAAAGAAATCGGGAAAATAATTGTACCAATAGTTCCAGATGAGTCTCGTACTTTTGGTATGGAGGGGATGTTTAGGCAACTTGGCATATGGTCTCATGTAGGACAAAAATATATCCCAGAAGATGCAGGGCAGCTGATGTTTTACAAAGAAGACGTCCATGGTCAAATCTTTCAAGAAGGTATAAATGAGGCAGGAGCTATGTCCACATGGATTGCATCTGCTACAAGTTATGCTAATCACGGAGTGGTAACCATTCCATTTTATATTTATTACTCTATGTTTGGTTTTCAACGAATCGGAGACTTAGCATGGGCAGCAGGAGATATGCGTTCCCGCGGCTTTCTAATTGGCGCTACATCAGGACGCACGACATTAAATGGTGAAGGTTTGCAGCATGAAGATGGGCATAGCCACATACAAGCCGGTCTCATCCCAAATTGTAAAAGCTATGACCCATCATTCTCATATGAATTGGTGATCATAATAAGGCATGGTTTACATGAAATGTACGTAGAAAATAAAGACACATTTTATTATGTAACTGTAATGAATGAAAACTATTCACACCCAGCGATGCCGGCGGAAGTGGAGCTTGACATTATAAAAGGTTGTTATTTATTTAAAACATTTGATTCCATAGCACAATCAAAAAATACCTTAAAAGTAAATTTGCTTGGTAGTGGTACAATAATGCGTGAAGTTATAAAAGCTGGTGAAATATTATCCACCAAATTCAACATAGAAGTAAACATATTTGGAGTAACATCGTTTAACGAAATCTATCGAGATGGGATAAGTGTTACTCGTTACAACACACTAAATGCTACCAAAAAACCACAAATACCGTTTGTCACTAAAAAGCTATCCAAGACACAAGCAACGCTCACGGTGGCTGCTACAGATTACATCAGAAATTATGCAAATCAAATCAGAGAATATGTTCCACATGATTACATAACCCTTGGCACAGATGGTTTTGGTCGCTCAGACTATAGGGCAACCCTCAGAGACTTTTTTGAAGTAAATAGCAAATATATCGTGATATCAACTTTATATGGTCTATTAAAACAAAAACAAATCCCCGCAAGTGTTTATGAAGCCGCCATCAAAGAATACGAAATCGATACACACAAACCAAACCCTTGGGAAGTTTAGTTTTAGATTACAAGCACAGTCATTGCGAGGCTTGTTTACAAGCCGTGGCAATCCCACACGCAATAAAGTGCAACATTTAACACGAAACATCAATCATTGAGATTGCCACACCCTGATAAATCAGGGTTCGCAATGACTGTGTTTGATGGTTTTTATATCAAAATACTTATGTATAACGATATGAACTTGATTGGGAATCCATGTTCCTCTTCTTATTTTTTAGAAGGATACACTATTTGTGACGTTCCAAATCTTTGCAATATTTTACCTGTATCATAAAAATTTTGCTTTTTATTTGCAGTTGGTATCTTTTTTTGTAATTTATTATTTGTTGATAAGTGTGTGTTTTGAGGCAGATTTTTTATATCATTATTTAAGTCGTCGAATTTACTCAATTTCAATTTTGTTTGTACATCCTGATGTTCTTGCATCAAGTTTGGAAAATCCAATTGTTTATCATATACAGGAATAGCGCGCTTATCATCCTGAAGCCTTGCTTTTAATGTTGTGTTGTTATCTTTCATTGGCGATATTGTATTATTAAATGGTTTGCATGTTGAATAATCGCCATGTCTTATTTTTATCATTTGTCGATTACAAAAATTGGTCTTATGTTTTTGCGCTTCCTCTTGTGGAATTTCTTTGAATCCCTTATCATTGGGTTTTTTATCATTAAGTTTTGGTGTTATTGAAGCATTGTTTGTATTTTGTGATTTTGGTTCTTGTGGATTTGTTCTTAACGGTTGTGGATGATTAGATGGAGTAGTGTCTGATTTTGGAGTGTTGAATAAATTGCGTTTTTGTTGTTGCGGTTGATTTATTGGGGATTCATTTTTTTTGAGATATTTTTGTAAAGCTTCTATTTTATTGGCACTATCACTTGTAAATAAAGTATTCGTAATTCCTCCTTGTTGAATCTTAAGCTCGTTAAATATTGGATGATTATCTATTAAAGTATTTAAAATTGTGCGATATTCCCAATCTGTCAATTTAATATTTTCATTTCCACCTTGAGCTTTTGTAATCAATCTTTTTAGATCAGCTCCCAT
>CANISK010000014.1 GCA_947470205.1 Neisseriaceae bacterium
AGCCTTCTTTTAAAAAGGATATGAAAAAATACAAACACAATAACAAAGTTTTGGATGAATTAGAATATATTATATCATTATTAATTCATGAAAAACCTATATCCGCTAAATACCGAAATCATATGTTAACTGGTAACCATGCTGGTATTATGGAAGTACACTTACGACCAGACGACTTGTTGCTATATGTTAAGGTGGAGCACGAAAGCATTACTCTGACAGCTTTAGGTAGTCATGCAGAATTGTTTGGGTAATATATCGCAAATTGTAAAATAAGATATGAAAATTAAGTAATCAAGGGTTACAGCTATTGGTGAAATCCTCTCCCAATATCGCGAGTTTTAAATATACATCTAAATTTGCGTCCTTGAGATGCAAAGTCTTATAATAAACATGAAGACTTTCATGCTTCACCATTTCAAATTCTTTTATAAATTGAAATTTATATCTGTATAATACATCGTGAGCAAATCTCCACGCAGTGACCTCTTCTCTAAATACAAGCCATGTATATATCGCATTTCCAGGAGTGGTTTGACGCTGATGCATTAATTGAATACCATACTGCAAAGGGGCATCATGATATCCCCTGATAAAAGATAAAAAATGTCCAAATTCATGGCCAATCACCACAATAAGTTGAATAATATCAGTATCAGTAGAATTATTTATTACATCATATACATACTTTTCTACCATACGTTGTAGACTATTGCCGTAAATAATAATCTGCGGGGGAGATTCAAGTGGCTCATACACTCCACGAAGTGGGGCAAATATACAATGATTGCCACCACCTTTTGGGGATGGTCTAAATGATGCCTCTACAATATACGTTCCATGGTCTTTTGGTTTTTGAGGAATGATATCCACACCAGATTGCAATATCTCCATAAACAGATTTACCATCACTTCATAATTTAATCTCTCTGTGGGTGCGAGATCAGATGCGTCTCTTTCCGGTAAGTCAATTTCTGGGAAGTGAAATTTTTCATGAAATGGTATTGTAATTGGTTGCTGTGGGGTGTTTGAACTAATGGCGGGGTTAATACCCGTACTAGTTATACGATCAATTTTATTCATAATGCTTTACTCGTAATGGTGTAAGATATTAAATTCATTGTTATTATATGTAACAAATCCACCGTATGGTTTTTTTGTCCAATCTGGTATTTCAATTCGTGGCATAACATTTTTATCACTCACAACCAAGTAATAACCAGGTCTATGAGTATGACCATGTACCACAAAATTTGCATTTGCTTTCTTTGCATATTTGTAAATTGTATCATCAACGACATTGTAAATGTCAGGCCTACTTTCACTATAAGATCCATGTGCTTCTTTTTTTAATTTATCTTTCAGTTTTCGCCTGAAACTCAATGGAAGTTTTTTAAGTAAATATATCACTAGTTTATTTTGTAAAATTTTCTTCATTTGCTGATAGTTAACATCTAAAGTACAAAATACATCACCATGGCTAATTAAAATTTTATTATTATCTATGTTAATTATACTACAATCTGGTAGTAATTTAATATTGGTGTCCGATGCAAATTTATCATCAATTGCAAAATCATGATTCCCTCCAATAAAGTAAATTGGAGTATATTGAGTAAAGTCTCTTAAACAATTTATCATCATTTCAGTGAATGGGGTTTTATCGTCATTGCCAAGCCAATAATCAAAAAAATCCCCAAGGATGTATAAGGCATCAATATTACCACGCCATTTTTTCAAATAAGAAATAAATAATTGATTTCTATCTGGTGTATCTTCAGATAGATGTAAATCTGAAATAAAAATTATCATATTATCTTGCGTACCTTATAATTTCATTATATTATGTTCAATAAAAAAACAACATGCTATTTTATATTATATCATGATACAATTCATATTATTTGAAGAATTTAATATGGAAATATAATTATGGATAACTCTCAAAATCAAACACCAGCTACAACCAATTTTATTAAAAATATTATTGAAAATGACCTACAAACTAAAAGACACACCACCATAATCACAAGATTCCCCCCAGAGCCAAATGGTTACCTACATATAGGGCACGCCAAATCCATTTGTCTAAATTTTGGCCTTGCAAATACCTTTAATGGTACTTGTAATTTGCGTTTTGATGATACCAATCCAGAGAAAGAGACCGAAGAGTACATACAAAGCATCATGAATGATGTATCTTGGCTTGGTTTTAAATGGCATGGAGAGGTAAAATATGCATCAGATTATTTTGATAAATTATATGAATGTGCGGAATACTTGATTTCACAATCTCGTGCCTATGTATGTGATTTATCTTTTGATGAAATGAAACTCACGCGTGGCACTTTAGTCAATGTTGGTACAAATAGCCCATATAGAAATAGAAATGCAGATGAAAACCTATTATTATTTAGAAAAATGCGCGATGGTGAATTTGAAGATGGCACAAAGACATTACGTCTTAAAATAGACATGAGTTCGCCAAATATAAATATGCGAGATCCGATAATATATAGAATCAAAAAAATCCATCACATAAGAACCGCGGATAAGTGGTGCATATACCCTATGTATGATTTTACTCACTGTATATCAGACGCTTTGGAAAATATTACCCATTCTTGTTGTACCTTAGAATTTGCAGACCACCGACTACTTTATGATTGGATTATACACCACTTGGTAAATGATGGGATAATATCACATACTCCAAGACAAATAGAGTTTTCAAGGTTAGAATTGCAATACACAGTCACAAGCAAACGCAAATTAAATGAATTAGTTGTAAATAATCTAGTATCAGGTTGGGATGACCCCAGAATGCCAACTATATCAGGCATGCGAAGAAGGGGGTACCCAAAAGATGGGATACATTTATTTATTAACCGCTGTGGAGTATCTAAGTCTCCAAATATTATGGATCTCGCAGTTCTTGAGAGTTCTGTCCGCGAGGTATTGGAAGGTAACGCAAAAAGATTAATGGCGGTATTAAACCCATTAAAAATAACATTAACCAATTTTGATGAAACTATAGGTAGTAAAAAATCTCCATTCCATTCAAAACATGAAAATATGGGAGAGCGGATGGTAGAACTCACACGTGAAATATACATCGAACAAGATGATTTTATGGAGACGCCAATTGCAAAATGGCAACGTTTGTCTCTAGGTGGTGAAGTTCGTCTTAGGCATAGTTACATTATCAAGTGTGATGAAATTATAAAAGATGATAACGGCAATATTATTCAGTTAAATTGCAGTATAGATAAAAACACATTGGGGAGAAATCCAGAAGATAGAAAAGTTAAGGGGGTAATTCACTGGGTGAGTGTTACAAAAAGCATACCATGTATAGTTAGATTATATGACAGACTATTTACCAAAGCAGAGCCAGATCACCATACATCAGATTTTAAACAATTAATAAATCCAAATTCATTAGACGAAGTCAACGCATATATAGAGCCTGCGGTAAATACACTACATCCAGAAGAGGTGGTGCAATTTGAACGCTTGGGTTATTTTGTAGCAGATAGATATGATTTTAATTTGACAAATAAGACATATATATTTAATAAAACGGTAGGCTTAAGAGATGTATGGAAAAACTAAGTTATAATTGGTGGTTATTGGGATTATTTTATATAAATATTACACATGCAGATTGTACATTTAGGGTTTTTAATTATTCTCAATATACGCTAAGTATAGAAGCAGGTTTTTCCAATAACCAATCCAAAAAATTTTCCATTTCACCGAGTATGTCTAACTCAATAACCATCAAAGATATAAACTGCACAAGTACCTCACCTAGTGACTTGGGGCTTGGGTATATAAAGATTATAGGGGATAAAAATAATGATAGCCAATGGCGATATGTGCCATCAAGTCACATAATACGTGCAATTGGATCATCCGCCACAGGCAACGCATTTGTAATTGGTAAAACCAGCAATAATAACCCAATTGCATTATATAATAATTACTCAGTGACAGATGGCATTTTTGAAGTGCAGGTGAAACCCGCCACATTTAAAGACACCAAAAACAGTGCATCTAATTAATCTATGCATCTATACTATTCGTCTTTGAAACATGGACGTTGTTAAAAATAAAACATGTAGTCCTTATGCACTAGAGCATACTACGTCATAAATTTTTTATTTTTGCCCAGCCCAAATTTCAAATACTGTGAGTGTATTAAATAAGCTTATTATAAATGTGTTACAAAATGACACAAATTTGTCACTGTTAAAAAAAATCTAACACCTGTATAATAACTATCTAGAGTGTTTTCATCCACATGCCTGGAATCAATCTAAAATCTTTTTTCAAGGTAAATTTATTATGCAAATTCAAAACAATAACAATAGCTGTATACAACACCGCCCCAAATTATCAAGCAATAAATGGGGGGTTAGATAAATCTTCACGAAAAGATCCACTATTTATTTATAAGTATTCATCTGGGTGCAGCGTCCAAGTAATGTCATTATTAAAATTTCAGGAATCAGTTGATAAAAAAGATCATTTTACCTTTTTTGATCTTACAATGAAAATCCTTTATATATATAAAGATGGCAAAATTGAAAAATATACCTCTAATAAAAAGTTGGATGCATTTACCTCAAAATTAAACAATAATGAAATAATACAACACGATGAATTATCTACATTATTCGAGGGCTACACCCATTCATCTAATAGGACAACATTCACGAGAATATACAATGCGGATAAGAAAGTTCTAAAAGAAACATTGGTGATTAAAGGGGAAGAGATGGCCGCTTCTTTCGAAGATGACAGTCAACCAAAATTAACAGGTGTCGCAAATCTAGAAGAATATTGGAATTCATTAAGCAAGTCATTTGACTTCAGCGCTAGCCACATTAAAACTACATGCATACCTGTATCTATGATGAATAAACAGGAGCTCTACGAATTAAGTAAATTACTCAATAACGATGGGTGCAGCGTCAAATTAATGTCATTATTAGAATTTCAGGAATTAACTGATAAAAAAGATCATTTTACCTTTTTTGATCCTACAATGAAAAGCCTTTATATATATAAAGATGACAAAGTTGAAACATATACCTCTAATGAAAATTTGGATGCATTTACCTTAAAATTAAACAAGAATGAAATAATACAACACGATGAATTATCTACATTATTCAAGGGCTACACCCATAACGATAAACTAAATGAGAATACGGACTTCTGGATGGAAGAAAGAATGATCAAGGGGGAACTAGTAAGAGATTATGTAATTGTTAACAATGGCCACAAAACAAAGATTACAGATCCGAACATTAGCTTGCTATTAAGGAGAATAGCTGTTAGATTACCTGCTTGTGAGTGGCCTTCATCATGCTCATCAGTAAGCGTGGTACCAGCAGAAATTGAATATGTGTATAGCTTACTAAACCGCAAAGAACAGTTGCGAAAAGTATACAATGTTCATGATAGATTATTAAAAGAGATAGTAACTCAAGATAATAAAGTGATACAAACTGTTGATTATATTTATGTAGATAGCGAAGGTAAACCATTGGATAACGGAGCAGTGATAAAGGCAGTTTACAATCAAAATAACATATTAATGAAACAAATCACACTACAAGACAAGAAAAAGATAAAATCAATTTATTTTTGCGATGCTGATGGGAATTCATTGCCCGATAACGCCACTTTTCAAAAAACATACAAATATGATCAAAACAATCAATGGACATGGAAGCAGGAGAAGATTACATATTTTTATAAAACAAGTGACTATAAAAAAATAATCACTGCTATTCAAAATAATCCAAATCAACCACATCAGGTTACAGAAGTAATAGAGACAAAGGGGCAGAAATTTGAGTATCACTGGAGCGCAGAAGATTACAAGCAACATCGAAATACATTACTAATAAAGCCTTGTATTTTTGGAAAATTACCAGGAGAAAACATGAACAATACTTTGGAAAATTTTATACCAACTACAGATACGCAGAAGAGCTTGCTACAGGCAGCCCGTGAAGTTATTGGTTTAGTTAGTGGTGCACAAAAAAATGCAACAATATTCATCATCACTGGAGCTCCAGGATGTGGTAAAACTCATATATCATCAGCAATAGCAAAAGAATTATTGCTACAGTATAAGATTTCCACTCAATTTAAAAGACAGGATGATAAGCCTAATGGTGTCATTATAAAGCATGCAGGTATTATTATGGTAGATGACTTACAGCTTCCAGATTCAAGTGATTGCTATACTGCTGTTAAAACCAAAGACAACAAAGGGAAGACAATCAAAACGCCCACCCTACATACTTCATTGGAATATTTATTAAAAATTTACACAGAAGCTAAAACAAATGAACAAATATTATGGGTAACTTCTAACCATGAAAAACCAAGCACATTATTTGACAAAGATATGTGGAACAAGATTATTGCAGACTGTGAAAGCGAAGGCATTATTATTAGTCAACAACTATATAATTTTGTGGAGATGATTAAACAGGAAGCCTCTTATCTTCATGTCGAAGGACAAGAGAAAAGAAATGGTTTGGCAGATTCCATCAAAAATAATCCCAACCATTCACTTCAAAAGGTTTGCGATCAAGACGTTACACAACAATTACCCGGTGTGATTCTCTTGTCTCGCGATCAGTATAATGCGACAACAGCAGCTCTTTTGAGGGAAAATGGTGTAAAAACAATATGGTCAGCTTTTATGTCAGTAGCCAGTGGAATTAAAAAAATGTTAATACAGGTTGGGGATATAGACAAGGAGGAGAGGGGGAGGTTGTTGAATTTTGCGAGAGACGCATTTGATAATAATAAAATCTTGTTTTTAATAATAAATAAAGAATACATTAATAAAAAGTTTTGCACATGGCTCTCAGATGATACATACTTATTTAAACATATGCAAAATGCTCAACAGGGAAATGAAAGCCGCTTGGCGCACATGACCGTATGTTGTGATGACAATGGCACACTTAAGCAATTATAACGAGAATGGATTACTTGTGTGCATGGATAAAAATTAATCTATGCACCAGGTAATAAATGTCTAAACCCATTTAGCATTTTCATCATGCCACCATTACCAAATTTTTTCATCATATCATTAATCTGATCAAATTGTTTTAGTAGTTGATTTACTTCTTGAACCGTGGTGCCACTTCCGAGTGCCACGCGTCTTTTTCTGGTAGCCTTTAAAATCGCTGGGTTTTTTCTTTCATATTTTGTCATAGAGTCTATCATGGCAGTATATTTTTTAATCATTTTATCATTTATTACTTGTGGAGCACGAGCTGCGATATCCATTGGCATTTTATCTAATATTTTACCAAGCCCCCCCATATTATTCACTTGTTGAAACTGCATTTTAAAGTCTTCTAGGTCAAATTTTTTACCTTTTTTGACTTTATCCATCATTTTTTTAGCTTCAAGCTCGTTGACACTTCCTTTAACTTCTTCCACTAAAGACAATACATCTCCCATGCCAAGTATTCGAGAGGCTAGTCTATCTGGGTGAAAAGGTTCCAGTCCGTTGATCTTTTCAGACACCCCAATAAACTTAATGGGTTTACCAATCACATGCCTAATAGACAAAGCAGCTCCGCCACGGCTATCACCATCTATTTTAGTGAGTATCACCCCAGTTAAATCCAGTGCATCATTAAAGGCTTTCGCCACATTAACAGCGTCTTGCCCAAGCATGGAGTCCACCACAAATAAAGTCTCAATTGGATTTAAGTGTTGTTTTAGAGTCTTTATTTCAGTCATCATTTGTTCGTCTAATGTGGTACGCCCTGCAGTATCCACCAGTAACACATCAAAATAATGTTTCTTGGCATATTCTAGTGCATTATTTACGATATCTAGTGGAGTATCAGAGTTGGTTGATGGATAACACTCAACCTCAATACTATCAGCTAATATTTTTAACTGAGTAATTGCAGCAGGCCTATAGACATCTGCACTCACGACTAATACTTTTTTATTATCTTTTTCTTTTAGCCTTTTAGCAAGTTTACCTACTGTGGTAGTTTTCCCCGCCCCTTGCAAACCTGCCATTAAAATTATCGCAGGTGGTACTGCATTTAGATTTAAGGCATCATTAAATTCACCGAGCAATTTAGTGAGATGTTCATTTACAATCCCAATAAAAGCTTGAGCTGGGTTTAAGCTTCCAATAACCTTTTGTCCAAGTGCCTCAGTTTTTACATTATCAATAAAATACTTGACCACCACAAAAGACACATCAGCTTCCAAAAGTGCGATACGCACTTCACGAAGAGCGTCTTGCATATTGCTTTCAGTAATATGAGCATTTCCAGAAATGGTTTTTATAACCTGATTTAATCGGCTAGAGAGATTTTCTAACATAGTATTATTTATAACCTTTAATATAATTTATCTTAGTACATGATACATTTTTTATATATATAATAAATCATTTATTAACAATGAGTTGAATATAATTTAAATATAATAAAATAACAAACACTGTCATTGCGAACCCTGATTTATCAGGGTGTGGCAATCTTATTGATTGGTACTCCATTATTTAATAAAATATAACATTGTATGAGTGTCAAGCATTTAGATTGCCACGCCTAACGGCTCGCAATGACTGGGGTATTCTCGCGTAGTTCATGAGGGAGGGCAAACACCATCTCCTCTTCCACCACATTTAAAGTATCTATTTTATTAAATCCATATTTATTGAGCACATTAATCACACCTTCCACCAAAATCTCAGGAGCGGAAGCTCCGGCAGTTAGTCCTACATTTTTTACATTAGTTAGCCATTCTTGGTGTATTTCATCTGCAAAATCAATGAGGTATGATTTTACTCCCAAATTTTCCGCAAGTTCTTTTAGGCGGTTAGAGTTAGAGCTATTTTTACTCCCAATTACAAGCACCGCATCACACACTTTTGCTAAAGCCTTGACTGCATCTTGTCTATTTTGTGTGGCATAGCAAATATCTTCATTTTTGGGTAGCCTTAGATTTGAAAAGCTAGTTTGTAATTTATTTAATATCTCACGAGTTTCATCCACAGATAGCGTAGTTTGAGTAACAACCGCTATTTTTGGAATATCTGGACTGATAGGGAGTTTTTCAATATCTAGTATATTCTCAATAAGATAGATATTACCATCCACTTGCCCCATGGTACCTTCTACTTCTGGGTGCCCCTTATGTCCAACCATAATTATAGTGTAACCTTTTTTATGTAGACTTTTAATTTCTACGTGTACCTTACTAACAAGTGGACAAGTAGCATCAAATATTAGGTTTAAATTTCGAGTTTCAGCGGTTTCTCGCACCGATAATGGCACACCATGGGCAGAGTACACTAAAATACTACCTTCTGGTACATCATTTACATCCTCAATAAATATCGCACCGCGTTTTTTCAGGTTATCTACTACATATTTATTATGCACCACCTCATGTCTTACGTATATTGGTGCACCATATTTATCTAATGCACGTCTAACAATCGCGATTGCTCTATCCACCCCGGCACAAAATCCTCTTGGATTGGCAAGGATAATGGTTTTATCACTCAGAGGTTTTACGTTTTGATGTATTGTTTGTATCATGGTGTATTTTTTGAGTGGTGATGAGGAAAAAATATTCCTTCAACAATAAGAATTGCAACACCAATGCAAATAAAACTATCCGCAAGGTTAAAAGCAGGCCAATAAAAACTTTTATAATACCATTGAATAAAGTCAGTCACTCTCCCTTGTAGAATTCTATCTATAAGGTTCCCTAGTGCTCCACCTAAAATAAAACTCATTGCAAAACCAGTTAGTTTGGAATAATTTTTACCTAAAATATAGTTAATAATCCATACAGATACACTAAGTGCAACTATCCCAAAAAATAGTTTCGGTAAATTACCATGATAACTCGCCAACAATGAAAATGCTGCTCCTTTATTATACATAAGCGTCCAATTCCAGAAGTTTTTAACTACTGGGATGGTTTCGTATAACGAAACATGACCTCTGACAATATATTTAGTTACTTGGTCTAGTAGTAAAATAAATAATGAAATCAAAAGCAATAAATATCTTGCCTTTAAGGGTAAATTTAATTTTTTCGTCCAACTCATATTGTCCACTTTCATAAAAATTTAAAAACCAAGCGCACCAATACATCTTTCGCAGATAGTTTTATGCTCTTCATACATTCCAACGCTCTCTACATAATGCCAACAACGTTCACATTTTGGAGATTGGGATTTGGTGACGGTAACTTCAATATCACTATTAGTTATTAAAGATACTTCCACATGGGATACCATGTAAATAAACTTCAAGTCAGATCCAAATTCACTTAATAATGAATACAATTCATCACCCACTTTGATGTGTAGATTGGCCTGCAATGAAGACCCAATTTCATTATTTACTCGAGCTTCCTCTAGTTTCTTTAATACAGCCCCTCGAGTGCAAACAATTTTAGTCCATTTGGCTGATATGTTATCTTTATCTATCACATCTGGTATACTATAAAATGCATGATACAAGGTGCTATCAGATTTATCGTGTTTTAATATTTCCCATGCTTCATCGGCCGTAAAACACAAGATGGGGGATAGAAGTAAAATCAAACTATTTGCGATATGGTAGATGGTACTTTGTGCCGCACGTCTACTTATTCCATCTATTTTACCAGTGTATAGTCTATCTTTTAATATATCCAAATAAAACCCACCAAGATCTTCTGAACAAAATTTTACTATCTCTTGCACCACATGGTGAAATTGATAGCTTGGGTATATTTCTTTAGTTAGTTTATCTTGAAGTGTAGATAGTAAAAATAAAGCATATTTGTCAATTTCTAATATATTAGATACATCCACCAGATCTTTTGACGAATCAAAATCAACCAAATTAGCCAGTAAAAATCTTAGTGTGTTTCTTATTCTTCGATAAGACTCAGATACTCGTTTCATAATTTCATCTGAGTAACTAAGTTCACCTGAGTAATCAGTAGATGCCACCCATAATCGCAACAAATCAGCACCATATTTTTTAATAACATCTTGAGGTGATACAGTATTTCCAAGGGACTTAGACATTTTATAACCCTTGCCATCCACAGTAAATCCATGAGTTAAAAGAGCCTTAAATGGTGCGGCTCCATTAATAGCACACCCAGTTAGTAAAGATGATTGAAACCATCCTCGGTGTTGGTCTGAGCCTTCAAGGTACAAATCCGCAGGAGCTAATAATTCAGGATAATTGGTGTTATTTTTAAGTACAGTTAAATGGGTAACTCCGGAGTCAAACCATACATCAATAGTATCAGTTAATTTTTGATATTTGTCACTATCTTTTATTCCCAAAGATTCCCCATTAGTGCTATCATCAAACCAAATATCCATGCCATGTTTTTCAATTAAGTCTGCTATTTTTTGTAAAATTTGGTAACTATCTGGATGGGGTTCAAATGTCTCTTTATGCACAAAGAAAGTAATTGGGCTAAACCATTTACGTTGTCTAGATACACACCAGTCTGGACGGGTGTTTATCATAGATTCCAATCTCGCTTTCCCCCATTTTGGTATAAAATCAGTTTTATCCACTTCTTTTAATGCGATACTACGGAGAGCGTCCTGTGTGGTGCCTAGTTTATCCATGCCGATAAACCATTGTGGTGTTGTTCTAAAAATAAGAGGAGTTTTATGGCGCCAACAATGTGGGTAGCTATGTTCCAATTTATCTTTTATCAATAAAGACCCATTATCTTCCAAAAGCTTTATAACAATATTGTTGCTATCCCATATATTTAAACCATTTACAAGGTTGGCGGTAGAGATAAAACATCCAGCATCGTTTACCTTAGTTTCAAGTGGTAGATTATACTTCATCCCCACCATGTAGTCTTCCATGCCATGAGCAGGAGCAGTATGAACTAAACCAGTACCAGCATCTATGGTTACATGTTCACCTAGAATAATTGGTACCTTTTTATCATAAAATGGATGTTGCCAGTGAGTATTTGTTAGATTTATCCCCAAGGTTTCATTGATGATGGTATATGGCATACCATTTAATTGTGGTTTGGTGAGGATACCGTCTACCAAATCTTTAGCAATTATTAAAATTTCGTTATTAATATTAATCAAAGCATATGTAACATCTTGATTTACGCAAATTGCTTCATTGGATGGCAGTGTCCAAGGGGTAGTAGTCCAAATCACCACAGAAATATTTTTGTTATACAAATTTTCATCATCATGGCATTTAAATGTTTTTAGAATGGCGGTTTTGTCTTCATTGATTGCATTAAATTTTACATAAATAGATGAAGAGAATTTGTTTTTATACTCCACTTCAGCTTCCGCTAAGGCAGATTTACACTCAATACACCAGTGCACTGGTTTCACACCTTTAAACAAATATCCATTTTTATATATTTCACCAAATGCACGGATAGTAGCAGCTTCAATTTGATAATCCATAGTCTTATATGGTTTATCCCATTTGCCCAACACCCCAAGACGGATAAAGTCTTTCATTTGGTTTTCTATTTGAGATTGAGCATATTCCCTGCACTTATCCCTAAATTCCCTTGCAGGTATATCCTTACCGTGCATTTTTTCAACATTTAATTCAATTGGTAGCCCGTGACAGTCCCATCCAGGTACGAATGGTGCATCATAACCAGATAGGGTTTTCATGCGAATAATAATATCTTTTAAAATTTTATTTACTGCGTGCCCAAGATGTAAATTTCCATTTGCATATGGTGGGCCATCATGAAGGATAAATTTTGTTCTACCTTGGCAAATTTGCCGTATTTTTTCATAACGATTTTCTTTATACCAATTGTCTAGCATTTGAGGTTCTCGCTTTGCGAGGTCTCCACGCATTGGAAACTCTGTTTCAAATAAATTAATAGTATCTTTATAGTTCATAATAATATTTTTTCTCTCTTGGTGAAGAATAATCTGGTATTATCCAAATCGGCGTATATTTGTTTAAATAATAACTCTAAATTATCAAATTTCATCTCAGGTCTTAAAAATGACAATATCTCAACTGTTGCAACGAAGCCATATAAGTCTAAATCTATATCCAGCAAGTGTGCCTCTAGTTTATAGATATTGGAATCATCTATAGTGGGATTTCTGCCAATACTGGCAACCGCGTTATATCGTACATTATTAATATACACATAAGCAGCATAAATTCCACATAGGGCAGGGCGATTACGCCCAAGGCATAGATTTATGGTAGGTACGCCATATTTTCTACCCAAATGGTTACCATGTACTACACGAGATGTATAACACAAATTACGTCCTAGGTATCTATACACCATGGGTAAGTTATTTTCATTCGCATAAGTACGAATAAGCGAACTAGAAACCCTGTGAGTATCTATATAATAAGGCTCGATTATCTTGACTTCAATTCCATATTGAATAAAATCCAAATAATTACCACTACCATTGATGCCAAATTTAAAATCATGCCCAATAATCACATCTGTCATATTGAGTTTATTAATTAAGATATCTTTAATGAATAGTTCTGGAGTATAAATCGCTAGATTTTCAGTAAATCTAAGGATGATAATTTCATCCACAAGTGGATTGCCGTTATTATATAATAAATTGCATTTATCTCGAATAAGCCCAAGGCGTGATCTACGTATTCCCTGTTTTTTTTCAATAAAAAATTCTTGTGGCAATGGCTCAAACGTGACTAAAATTCTTTTTAAATTTTTTTTATTTGCAGTATCATTTACCTGAGATATTAATTGCATGTGCCCCAGATGACAACCGTCATAATTACCGATAGTAACTACAGATTGCTTGGTATTGTTTTGTTTATGAGTTTCATTAAATGTCAGTTGTATTTTATACATAATTTTAAATAGATTTTAATTATCAGCTTGATGATTTCCTGCCTGGCACTCTTTATTGTCATCTGAATTGGCATCATAATAAGATAAATGAATACATTCACCATAAGAATCTCTTAATGCACCAGAATATATAGTGGTTAGGTAGCCATCAAGGGCGTATATCTTTACAAATGATGTCACACATAAAATTGTCAATATAAATTGTCTCATGTTTTTGCATTACCTTCTAAAATATCCATAAACTTTAGATAATAATTGTATCATATTTGATTATAATGCACCCATAAATTAAGACAACCAATACCGCCCAGTCAAGCTAGAAATAAACCATCAAAATTAAACACTAATTAAATACGAATTTTGATCTACAAATCCTTTCATTCCCAACTTGATTGGGAATCCATGTTTTTATTATTATACTGGATTCCCGCCGCAGTTGACCCTCGACTCCGATCGGGGGTGGGAATGACAAAAACATGCACGTGAATGAGAATTATCCTGTTGTTTTAACTAAATTTATTTTAGTTCTTAATTCGCATTTAACTTGTGTAACCTAAACTAGCGTTACCCTGACTTTTTTGCAGTGGATACTAAATTTTCTTAAACCATAATACTCTAAATCTGCTAACATTCATATGCTTAATATTAGACTTCTTGCATAACCTCATAAAATGCTAATTCGACATAAGAAATTAATAAATGTTGTCATTCCCTAAGTCGTCGGGAATCCAGTTTTACAACATCCAACATTCATTTTAAAAGGTGACTATCTACATTGAATGGATTCCCGCCTACGCGGGAATGACATAAATTGGCACTTTTATAGGTTATGCAAGAAGTCTA
>CANISK010000015.1 GCA_947470205.1 Neisseriaceae bacterium
AAAATTTATCCCAATATGTCTGTGTATAGTTGTCATCACAAATTGCACGGTATTGGCTCCCACCAAAAACACTGAAGTGCAAAATTATCTCATTGCACAAGTTACAGCAAATCAAAAATGTACAACATATGGAGTAAAGTCAATTTACATAAGAGAGGTGACATCATCGCAGCCATATAATACAAATAACATGCTATACTCATATTCTCCATATTCAATACAGAAATATACAAGTAGTCAATGGGCGGCTCTACCTGATACCTCCATAACACAAGGTATTGCGACCCAATTGCAGAATGATTGTGTGTTTAACGTATATAAATCTGATATTTACACTCACACAGATTATATGCTCACAACCAAAATCATTACATTACAACAAACAATTGATAACAATAACGATACCAAAAACATCCTCACTCTTGATGTATCATTAATTAATACCACTACATATAAAATACAAAATAAACAATTCACTAAAATCTCATACACAGAAGCTGGGCCACAAAATCTTGCAATTGGTACCTCACAAAACCTCAAAGATCTTACAAAAGAGATCAGTGAGTGGGTTAAGGCCGCCAAATAAAATCAACACAATAAATCAATAAATTCATTTATTGGCATATTATTGAACTGATCGTGGTTATTCACTACAGCTAAAATATGCTCTTGTGTATTTGCGTCATATTTACGTGCAAGATTAGTTTTAAATTTATCGATAAGTAACGGAATACCTTCTTGTCGTCTTCTTTTGTGCCCCACTGGATACTCACACACAACTTCATCTAGTATAGTGCCACCTATAAATTCTACAGTGATTGCATTTGCAATGGAGCGCTTATTTGGGTCCAAATAGTCTTTACTAAAGTTCACATCCTCTACACATACCATTTTACCTCTCAAGTCATCTATCATTGAATTGCTCGCAATATCATCTTCATAATCTAAAGCGGTGAGACGTCCATATATAAGAGGTACGGCAACCATATAAGAAATACAATGATCTCTGTCTGCTGGATTATGTAGCACCCCTTGTTTGTCTATAATACGAATGGCGGACTCATGAGTACGAATGGTGATTTTTTTTATTTCATGTAACTTATTCTTTACCTTTTCATGTAATTGCATCGCACATTCAACCGCAGTTTGCGCATGAAATTCCGCAGGATATGAAATTTTGAATAAAATATTTTCCATCACATAACTATCATACTCGCGGTTAATAACAAATGGCTTGCCGTCAAAATATACATCATAAAAACCCCAAGTTTTTGCACTCAAGGCTGTTTTATACCCCATCTCACCAGTTTTAGCAATATAAGCCAACCTAACCGCTCGAGAAGTTGCATCTCCTGCAGCCCAGCTTTTACGAGAACCAGTATTTGGGTAGTGCCGATAAGTACGAAGAGACTGCCCATCTACAAACACCAAAGATATTGCATTTATTGTTTCTTCCAGCGTGAGTTTTAACATCGCACAACATACCGCAGTGGATGCGAGCTTCACTAAAATAACATGATCCAAGCCCACCTTATTAAATGAATTTTCAAGCGCCAAAATGCCCTGTATTTCATGGGCTTTTATCATAAAAGTGAGTATATCTTTAATACTAAACGGCTTTTGTCCACAAAGAATATTATTTCTGGAAATGAAGTCTCCTAATGCCAAAATAGCCCCCAAGTTATCCGATGGGTGCCCCCATTCTTGAGCCAACCATGTATCGTTATAATCTAACCATCTAATAAGTGTACCAATATTAAAAGCAGCATCAATTGGGCTTAATTGATATGAAGTGCCAAATACTTTAGCCCCATTTGGTACATGAGTGGGAACTATAGGCTCTAGTAACTTTGTACAAGCCTTATAAGATAAAGCTTCCAGCCCACAACCAATACTATCTAATAAACAATAATGTGCAGTACCGAAAGCCTCTTCATTGGTAATTTGATGATTTAACACATATTTTGCAATATCCACCATAACTTTATCTGGTGCTAGGCTATAATTTGAAATAATTGACATAATGGTAAGATCCTAAAAAATTATTATTAGCATGTAATACATCTAACCCTCCCAAATGGGTTTGCAATCATACTATGCACGCATAAGTACTTCCAAGTGCTTCCAATAACGCACAAAAAAAGCCGCTGGAATGATAATTATCTACCTCCCAACAGTGGAGTTTATATTCCTAGTAACTTGTTTGGACATACTAATTTGCTCTATTTTTGGTTGTTTAAGCGAACCAGTTATTTTATAAGTAAAGGAAAATAACTTATTTACCGGGTTTTGCAATGCAAGCTCTGTCAAATACGTTGCCACCCCTATAATTGGATTTAAAGTAATAATACCAGCGCCAACCGCAACACCAATACCTAAACTTGGGGTTACATTTAAATACATATTAATAGATTGCTGATTTAGATCTATCCTACCCTTTAGTCCAACCACTGCAAGTGTACTAGACATATATGAATATTTTAAATAAAATACGTTATTGATCATATACGCTTTAATTTCCAGATCATTAAAAGCAAACCCATTGGCAAAAATATCTTTAAAATTTAAACTAGCCAAGTTTACAATAGTCTGCAAATTAATAATACCAATAATACTACCTAAGACAGTACGAGTATCGGCTTTTAAAAATCTTCCATTATCTAAATCAATATCAACCATTCCTGCAATATTTTTTAGATTAAATTGATTAATGTAACCTCGAGACTGAATATGCCCTTTTATAGAACCAGAACCTCTCACGATTATATTGGATAAATTAAAACTACTAAGCATGGCACCAAAATCAGATATTTTAGCATCAAATTTAGCATCCACAAATGATTGTGTGGGTGCGCATGTTGTACAATAATTAGTAATTTTAATATTAACCTGGTTATTAGTGGTATTATTCCATATCATACTTTCAATAACCAAATTGCCACCTTTGGCGTATATAGTAAAATTTACATTACCAATATTTACACCATTTACATATATTTTATTTATTTTGAGTGTGGTGTGTGGAATATTTAAAGTGGTTAATATCAAATTAGAATACAAAAACGCTTTATTTTGTTCGTGTTGCATCATATTATTAAAAATATTCTCCTGAATATCATTGTTTACTACATAAGATTCAAATTCATGTGATGATATTACATAAGGTAACTGACTATCAATCTCACTCTCAGTCTTATTTTCATTATAAATATCGTTTTTATAATCATTGAAATTAAATTTGATAAAATATAACAACATTTTTAACTCGTGTGATGGAATTTTATAGGTTCCATATCCACTAAAATTATCTGAAGTGCCATTAAAGGTGGCAATATTTTTCGTGGTATATGCTTCCATCTTAGTTTTACCAAATGATATATTATGCACCAAAAAATTATTAGTATCTATATATGAATCGATGGGTAATATGGAGTGCGGACTGTTGTCAATATTTTTAGTATTACGATGCTGATGGGCGTTATTTGTTGTAGAGATTTGATTGGTTGATTTTGTTATTTTTGATAACGCATCAATCCAAGAAAATAATTCAAAAGTATTTGGGTGTGCATTAATTACAATTACGGCTGGTAACTGACTATGCTTATTCGCTGGTTTGCCCGAAGAGACACCAAAATTAGCATAAGTAAGCCACCCATCATTACTCATATCCACCTCTCCAATGATTTTACTCTCATATGCAATATTCATTTTATATTGAGAGTCTAGACTTTTCTTCAAAGTAAAATCTAATACATTACTTTCACTGGCATTCTTACCAATTGGACTTGGCAACAATATATTAACACCCAATAAATTTGAAATTAGATATAAATTATCAATCCCATTTTTATTAACATCAAAACTCACCTTGGTATTTGCTAAACCATTGATTAATGGATTTGCAATTGGTAAGTATAATTTTATTAAATCATTGTAATTGATATTATGAGTATTCAAATTAAAATTAATAACATTACTGTGATTGTATGACTTGGTGGAGGCATTTAAATGAAAAGTTCCACCCAATATATTTCCATATATATCATCAATACTAATACCATTATTATTAAATGTTAATTCGCCATTTGTATTGCTGATGTATGGAACTGGGATATTATTCAATTGAATGCTGTTATTTATAAAAGTATATTTACCATTTACTGTGGTGTAATTCGGATTGGTCAATGGTACTTTAAGAAATATGTCAACTTTACCATCGCCATTTATTGATGTAGTGCTTGGCAAATTGCCCAATATTGCATTAATCGGAGTTTGTTTTAGATAATTCAAAAATAGCTGAGTTTTACCATTACCACTTCCAGATGCAACCAAATATGGATCATCATCCAGCATATTTGGAATTGTAACCGTGATGTTTGTAAGATTATTATTGTTTATTTTTGCTTTATCGCCAATAATTATAATCTTCTGATTACGAATGGCAAATTTACCATAAATATTATCAATAGTTGGCCATTTTGGTACATATCTTAATTTACCATTTACCACATCTGCATCAATATAAAATTTCCCATTATTTTTTGGGTATGGGAAGTCTTTTAGTTGACCTTGTAAAATCAATGACGCATTTTCTCCGAAACCATCAAGAATAGATGTTTGCAACCACTTATTTGCCTTATCAATTAATGTTGGCAAGTAAAACCCTACTCTATTTGCGGGTATCTTATCTAATTTTGCATGCAAATTAATATATCCAAGAGTATTTGGAGTATAAATATACTCCCCAGATGTTAAAACATTAAAATCCCGAGCATGGATAACACCAGACTCAAGCTTTACATCAATCGCACCATTTGAAGTAACCTGCCAAACAAATTTAGTATTTAGATTTTTAATAATATAAGGCACATAAAATAATTTTTTATAAATAAATACACCATTTTCCATATTAATATTGGCATATCCATTCTGGGAGCCAATATTTACATTTCCCGCAATATTACTCACAACGATATCATTTTGTTTAGAATTGAGCCCGAGATTCTTAAATTGTAAAAGTAAATTATATTTGTCTGGATGTAAAAAATTTCCATCCCAAATCAATTTTGCATTTTGTATATTACCCGCTATAGATACACCATCCAAACTGGGTATTTTTTTAAGCACTCGATTAATCCCACTTAGGTCTGAATTTAATATATCTAGTTCTCCGTGTTTATTAATAACATAATACCCACTAATTTGTTTATTTTTAATAACACTACCGTCTTTAGTTGAAATTTGTATATTTTCAGCACGAATATTGTAAGTATTATTTTTTTCTAAATTAATATTTAAGTTACCCTCAATATGAGGAAATGTAATATTATTTTTGCTGCCCAATATATTGTAAGTAATATTAGATAAATTCACCCTTGCTTGCAAATTAGATAAATAACCTTTCTTTAAGGTAGCTTTTACGGATGTTTTTGCAGAATATTGATTAATAAACCCAATTTTAGGTAGATACTGCTGAATACGTCTGGCAAATAATGAACCATCACTATAGCTATTTAATTCAAAATATGCATATTTCCATTTTGATATATCTTCAAATTTACCACCCTGCCATTTTAAATGAGTAAAAATATAATTTTTCGTCTGTATTCCATTTATAGTAATTTGTAATGATTTATAATAAATAGCATTATTAGAGTAAAGAATATTTATATCAGATAAATTCATCTTTTGAAAATGATTTTTTTTATCATCTAAAGAGATGTCAATATTACTAAGATTTATATTATGCTGCTCTAGTAGCCAATTTTCTATATCAAAACTAGAAGTTTTGTTGTTGCTGGTTGTGACTTTAGGTTCATTTATTAATAGCCCATTTAAGAAAATTTCATTATTTGCAGTGTGCTCTATATTCAGTTTAGCTTTAGTGATGGTGATTTTGTTAAAAATAATCTTATACTTCCATAGACTACTATAAGATAAATCTAAGGAAATATGTTTAAAGGTTAATTTCTTATCTGGTGATTTTTTGCTACTGATTGAGATGTCATTTAAGTCGATTTGTGGTAAATAATCATAGGTAAATACAGTGTGGATATTGCCAATTTTTACAATATAATTGGATTTGTTAAAAATGACATTCTCAATGGATGATTTGTAGTGCTTAAGATTAAAAAGTAATACATTGGCAATAATTGACATGCCAATAAAAATTATTACATATAAAGCTAAAAATCCAATACTAAATTGGACCAGTAAACGATGTGGTTTATGTTTATTCATTATTTTTCTGATATGTCTAAATAATCATCACTGACTACTATGCACCAACAAAACACCAGCAGGGAATTGATTAGGACCAAACAACATGATGCCTCTTGTCATAAAAACGCTCCGCCAATCATTCTGATCAAAAGATGAAGCAATAAAATAATGACCATCTGTGACATCAGTAAAATGATTGACACCAACTCCTACTGTTAACCACGTAGCAAAATTACCATTCTGAACCCAGCCATTATTTTTTGCGTATGTTCCTAAGGAGCCCCATTGACCTCCAATTTGATCTACATATGCTACATTAAATTTTGTAGCAGTGGGTAATTGCCAATCATTATAACCGCAATGATTTTTGCTATTAAATTCTATCAACGATGATCCAGTGGAATTACATCTACCGTCTAATGACGGTGAGCACCAGTCAGTCCATAATCCTTGTTGAGCACCACTTGCATACCAAATCAGTCCACTTCCATCGTTTTGCAATAAACAACCACAAGCATTATCTGTTACTGGATCATTTATACAGACAAACATTGGTGCTAGGACTGTTACCGTGTAATTCTTTGTACTTCCATCTGCGGCATATACCATGTACACCACCGGACTTTCAAAGTTATTTTTTGTTTCCCCACTTTGTTGTGTAATGTTACCGACTTTTACATAGCTACCAGTTGTTGTAAAAATTGCCGTTAAATCTTTCAATGATGGTATTCCATATGGTAGTGTAACTGAAATATTATTTCCTGTTATCACACCCGTGGTACTATCTATAGAATAAGCTGTTATATCTTTGGCTGAGCTTGGTGCAGTAGTTGCTGTTACCGTGTAAGACTTTGTGCTTCCATCTCCAGCATATACCGTATATTTTACTGGACTCTCAAGGTTATTAGGAGTTTCTCCGCTTGTTTGTGTAATGCTTCCAACTTTTACATAGCTACCGGTTGTTGTAAAGGTTGCGATTAAATCATTCAATGATGATGTGTCGTATGGGAGTTTAACTGAGATATTATTTCCTGTTATCGCACCCGTGGTACCATCTATAGAATAAGCGGTTATATCTTTGGCTGTATTTGGTGCAATAGTTGCTGTTACTGTGTAATTCTTTGTACTACCATCTGTAGCATACACTGTATAGATTACCGGATTTTCAAAGTTATTGGGCGTTTCTCCGCTTGTTTGTTTGGTGCCGTCAACCATCACATAACTACCGGTTGTAATATAAGTTGCCACCAATCCATCCAGTGATGGTGTGCCATATGGGAGTATAACTGAGATATTGGTTCCTGCTATTTGACCTGGGGTACCATTCAAAGAATATGTTTTCATATCTTTATCTGAAGTTGCTGGAATAATGAGTGTTACTGTGTATTCTTTTGTACTTCCATTGGCAGCATATACTGTATATACCACTGGGTTATCAAAGCTATTTGCTGTTTTTCCACTAACTTGCGTAACTCCATTAACTGTTGTTTTTACCCCTGTTATTGTAAATGTTGACACCAAATTTTTTACTGTTCCACCGTATGGCAAAATGACTGAAATATTATTTCCTACTATTGTACTGGGCAGTTTCGCTAAATCATATTTAATGATAGATTTTGTATCTGCACTTACAGTTGGATTTGCGCCTCCAATTGTAGATGAATTAGAATCGCATCCGGTAATACTACCAAATAATATTAACATTAAACTGAATATCGAGATCCATGCTGTATATTTTTTCATAAATTTCGCCATCAGACAATATCTCAAAAGGAATATTATTAAACAATATATGTAGTAACTGGGATTAAAATACAAAAATATTTTAACATCATATAATCATATTGTATCATTAATTGTTATTAATTACATAATTTATTATCAAAATAAATCTGTATTTTAATCATGTACAAGCCAGTAAAAAGGATGAATATGGTACAATATTTATCTTGCATCAATTATAATTAAAATTGCTCTTATTAAATTGATGCAAAAATATACATATCCTTATATTACAATTACAACTTCAAAGAGATAAAAGCATGAAACAACATTTACCATCGATCTTTAAAGCATATGATATTCGTGGAATCGTAGGCACACAACTTACCAATGAGATTATCAACGAAATTGGCAAGGTATTAGGAACTATGACACTAGAATCTGGAATACAGGAACTGGTGGTGGGGTATGACGGAAGATTAACAAGCCCAGAACTTTCTGAATATCTAATTGATGGAATATTATCCAGTGGATGTGACGTGTACAATATCGGACAAGTAACTACACCAATGGTATACTTTGCGAATTTTGAATTAAAAACATATTCTGGAATAATGATCACAGGTAGTCACAACCCCCCAGAATACAATGGTTTAAAAATGGTTATCAACAAAGAAACACTAGCTGCAGATAAAATCACCGAAATACAAAAAAGAATTACCAATAAAAACTATATTCATAACCAACAAGGAATGGAAAATAAAATCACCATTAAAGAAAAATATTTAAAGGCAATCACAAGCGATGTAAAATTATCGCGTAATGTAAAAATAGTAGTAGATAGTGGCAATGGAGTAGCTGGTGATATTGCGCCAATTCTATATAGACGTATGGGTGCTCGAGTATTGGGTCTAAATTGTGAAGTAAATGGAAATTTTCCCAATCATCATCCAGACCCATCTAAACCAGAAAACCTAGCCGAACTAATAAAAGCAGTTGCCACCACCAATTCTGAATTTGGATTAGCATTTGATGGCGATGGAGACAGACTGGGTGTGGTTACAAACGATGGAAATATAATATACCCAGATAGACAACTGATGTTATTTGCGGCAAGTGTACTTGATAAACATCCAAATAGTAAAATATTATATGATGTTAAATCCACAAGGCTTTTAGATGGCTGGATAAAAGAACATAACGGGCAACCGATAATGTGTAGAACCGGACATTCATTTATAAAACAAGAAATACAAAAAACTGGTGCACTACTAGCTGGAGAAATGTCTGGGCATATTTTCTTCAAGGATAGATGGTATGGTTGCGATGATGGGGTATATGCAGGTGCAAGGCTACTTGAACTATTGTCTCAAGTGGACAATCCATCTGAACTCTTAAATGCATTACCATGCACGGTATCCACACCGGAATTAAATCTTACCGTGAATGATGGCAATCCACACAAAATCATTCAAAAACTACAAAAAAATCTTAACTTTAAAGATGCCCTAAACATCATCACAATTGATGGCATTAGAGTGGAGTATCAGGATGGGTTTGGTTTAGTGCGAGCTTCCAACACCACTCCAGTTTTAGTATTGAGATTTGAAGCTGATAATGAAACTGGTTTGAAGCGCATTAAACATGAATTTCATGCCATGCTTAAAAAGTATGTTGCAGATGTTAACTTTTAAAGGTCTATATCGTGAAGTTTTCCCGAACCAAATCTATCTTACTTAGTGTGCTTTTAGCGATTATTTGTGGAATACACACACCCGCAATATTTCCTTCTATTTATTTCCTAGGTGATATTTTTATTAATTTATTAAAATTATTTGCTCTACCACTAATTTGTTCAGCATTAATTGTGGCACTTGGTAATATTAATCACACAACCGGTCAATTAAAAACATTAGCCAAAAATACCATATTATATATGCTCATTAGTGAATTAATTGCTGTATCAATTGCTCTATTTTTGTTTAATGTATTTAAACCAGGGATGAATGTAAATCCAAATATCATTCTCCATGGTGCGCCATATGTAGCAAATGAACATATTGCATTCAATTTCTCCACTTTTCTTATATCAATATTCCCACATAATATCTTTGAATCCTTGTCTAAATTTGAATTACTACCAGTGGTTGTATTTTCAATTATGTTTGGAGTTGGCTGTGCCACATTGGGCGATAAAGCAAAACCAATAGTGAATCTCTTTGAATCTATACGAGATGTTGCTAATTTATGCTTACAGGGTGTTATGTTTATAGCACCCATTGGAATATTTACATTGGTTGGCTCTGGGATTGCACAATCACACCAAGGTGGAAATCTATCCAGTGATTTTGGTGCATTGTTAAATTTTGTATTAGTATTATGTGTTGGGCTATTTATTCATGCATTATGGCAATTAATGTTAGTTGTGATTACCACCAAACAATCCCCAATAAAAATCTTAAAAAAAAGTGGTATTGTTTTTGCCACTGCATTTGCAACATCAAGTTCAACTGCAACTTTACCAGTTGCAATGAATACAGCAATTGAACTAAAGGGGGAAGAATCAGCAACAAGATTTATGCTCCCACTTTGTGCGTCAATTAATATTGGGGGCATGATGATGTATGAAGTTGCAGCGGCGTTATTTTTCTCCCAAGTGTTGGGGGTAAACCTTACCATTACCAGTCAAATACTGCTTGCTATTGCATGCATATTGGGTGGCATGGCTGAAGGGGGTATACCAGAAACTAGTTTAGTAAGTTTGGTGATTGTATTTAAAATTGTCAATGTTCCACTCTCTGCAATCTCAATACTATTACCATTGGATAGGATAATTGATAGATTGCGCACCATGGTAAATATTTTTGGTAATATGTGTGGTGCAATTATTATTAGTCATCTAACCAAAAGTAAAAAGGTTAATATAAATGAATAACAAGAACTCAAGAATTTTTTCAGGTATGCGCGCCACCGGTAAACTACACCTAGGTCATTATCATGGTGTGCTAAAAAACTGGGTGGATTTACAATACACAAATGAGTGTTTTTTTATGGTTGCAGATTTACATGTGCTAACCACCCAATATGAACGCACAAAGGATATTGAGCAACATGCATACAACATGGTAATTGATTGGTTGGCCTGTGGAGTGGATCCATCACAAACAACTATTTTTATTCAGTCTCAAGTTAGAGAACACACGGAGCTTGCATTATTATTATCAATGATTACTCCTCGCTCATGGTTAGAAAGAGTTCCCACATATAAAGAAATGATGGAAAAACTGAAACACAAAGACATCGACACATATGGTTTCTTGGGTTATCCAGTATTACAAAGCGCAGATATTTTACTTTATAAAACTAAATACGTCCCAGTGGGTGAAGACCAACTATCTCACATAGAATTCACTCGTGAAATTGCAAGAAGATTTAATCATATTTACGGATGTGAAGATGGATTTGAAAAAAAAGCGCGTGAAGTAATTAAAAAACTAGGCAATAAAAAAGCTGCTTTATACGAAAAACTATTAATTGAATATCAACAAGATGGCAATGATGAGGCAATAGAAAAAGCACGGTATTTATTAGACGATGCAGTGAATCTATCCAGTGGAGAAATTGAGCGTCTATTTGCCTTTTTGGAAAATAAAAGTCGTGTAATTTTAACTGAACCAGAGGCGTTACTCACACAAACATCAAAATTACCCGGTTTAGACGGACAAAAAATGTCTAAATCATATAATAATACTATATTCATACGAGAAGATAAAGATAGCATTAGTAGTAAAATAAAAGTAATGCAGACAGACCCAGCAAGAATTAGAAAAACCGATAAGGGCGACCCAAATAAATGCCCGGTATGGCAATTACATAAAGTGTATAGCAATACTACTACATGTGACTGGGTTGTAAACGGATGTAAGTCAGCTAGTATCGGATGTTTGGAGTGTAAGAAACCACTGATTGATAGCATAGTTATAGAACAAGAACAATTTAGATTAAAAGCATTGCCTTTTGAGGAAGACTGCAATTTAATAAAAAATATATTGGAAGATGGAGCCGAGAGAGCCAGCGCAATTGCTAAACACACGCTTAATGAAGTAAAAGAAGCAATGCATTTAACTTACAATGGAAATATTTAACTGATTATTACGACATATTTTTATGCAAAGTAATGAAATTACCATGTTTTGATACATCAAAACATGGTAATGGTTTTAGAGTAACAAATTAAGAGATATTGTTACAAGTTTACTAGTGCCAATTAATGTCTCCAGAGAAACTATGCCGATCGGTATCAATATTAAAATGATCAGCTTTGCCTTGATAAACATTAACATCAACCCAATATTTCTCATTATCACTATGCCTATTGCCACAAAATTTTCCTTTCTCTTTATCTTGAGAACATTTGCCTGATGAGTGTCCCATGGTGAAAGTGGCAATAGCACTTCCACCGGAGTCTATTGAGAACCTAGGCCAATCAAAGCCATAATGGGATTGCTGTTTTGCCACAACCCGTATTATTTGAGTCTGACCGTTTTTTATCTCACTAGCACCACTAATAGGAACCCCATCAACTGTCATCCTCCCCATATCGGCACGTGTATCAACCGCCCAATGCTGTGCGCTACCGGTGTGGTTAGTCAGCGATACCTCACCCATTATCTGATCATGTGTTTCAGCGAATGCAGAAATTACTGCAAACAAAGAACAAACAGTAAATAAAAATTTTTTCATAATATTTTACTCTCTTTAAAATTTAAAAAAGTATTACTTTACAAGTAATTCATTCTTGCTAATATCATGAATGAATTACCGGTATTTACCTAGAGTATGCTTCAGTTCACAGCACTCATTTAAGCCAGAAAGCATGTAAAATTAAACGAATTATAATTCATACATTTTACCGCGTACAATATGATAACATTTTATAATTCTACGTCAACATATTTTTTTACCAAAGATAAAGTAATGCTACGATTTTCAATAACCGCATTTTCTGCAATTTTATTAATTATACTAATCAATACACCGATATTACGAATATGATGAGTGATAAGATATTGCAATAATGCATCAGAAAATCCAATTCCAGCTTGAGTAACATACGTTTGCAGTATATGTAAAATCTCACTATCATTGGGAGATTTTAATGATAAATTCAAACCAGACAACAATCTTGTTCTAAGATCGTGACGCATATTTGTAATATTATCAAAATGTAATGCACTTGAACTCAAAAGTTTATTATTTAAATTATTTAACTTAATCATGTTAAATAAGTTAAATAAATTAATTTGCGCATCATCACTTAACAGATTAACATCATCCACTGCGATATATTGATAACTATCTAACAAATTAACAAAATCAATGTTATTATTTATGCATTGTTTACTATTAATGTATATTGCGTGTTGTGGGGTGTTGTAATTAATATTATGTACCCATGATTTCAGTAAATGAGTTTTACCGTTATATTTAGTGCCAAATATATGAATAAATGGGATGCTAGTATCCAAAAGAGCATCAATTACAATTTGATTATTATTAATTACAATGAAATTATTAAAAGAAGGCGTTTCATTAAAAAGGTCTAATATTTGTTGCTTCACGTTATATTTCATCCATATAATAAGATGATTTGAGGTAATAATCTTTAAGATGATGCAAAAGTACGGTTGCAATCGTTGCGAGTGGTAGGGCAAGTAGCACACCAACCAAACCAAATAATTTACCAAACGCCATTAATGCAAATATTATCATAATGGGATTTAAACCAATTCTACCACCCACAAGATAAGGGGTAATAATTCCACCCTCCAAAAGATGACCCACAATAAATACCACAAATATCCATATAAGTGTGTGGGTGTCCACAATGTTAGTTATTTCTGCTATTACGGATACTAAAAGACCGGTCAATATACCCAAATATGGAATAAATACCAGCGTTCCAGTCGTGATGCCAATAATGGTTGCAGATTTTATTCCAATAATATTTAAAGATGTCACATAATATATTGACATGATTATCATTACACTAATTTGACCTCGCAAGTAAGCCGCAAGTAATTTGTCTACATCAAAAATAATATGATGAATAATTTTGGTATATCTTTTAGGGACGAAACTATCAAAATATAAAATTAATTTATCAAAATTAGCGGTTGAATAAAACATAATAAAAGGAATAAGGATAATATATATCAATAACTCCAACAACATCATTCCATGGTGTGCAATTGGTGAAAATAGATTTACACTGTTATACATTGTGTCCATATTTTGAACAAAAGAAGTTTTTATGTTATCTGAGTCTAGTATAAAACTAGTGCCGTAATTATTGTTTACCACGTTTAATAATTTATTATTCAACACACTGATGATTGTGGGAATATTTAAAGTAAAGTTTTTAATTTGGATTAACACTTCAGGTAGTAGTAATAATGGAATTGAGATAAACAAAATAAATGTTGTTATGGAAATTAGAAAACTAATTAATATTCTATTTATTTTAAATTTATTATGTAATTTGCTAACCAATGGGTTAATTATATATGATAATGTTAGTGCAATAATAAATGGT